>NZ_JAZZJS010000066.1:0-43028 GCF_056180635.1 Denitrobacterium sp.
GTCATGCCCGTTCGCGGTAAGATTCTGAACTGCCTGAAGGAAGACTACCCGCGTATCTTCAAGTCGGAAATCATCATGGACCTGCTGCGCGTGCTTGGCTGCGGCGTGGAAGTGAACGACAAGCGCCTGAAGAACCTGGGCACGTTCGACCTGGAAAATCTGAACTGGAGCAAGGTAATCATCTGCACGGACGCCGACGTCGACGGCTACCATATCCGCACGCTCATCCTCACCATGCTCTACCGCCTGGTGCCCACGCTCATCCGCGAGGGCTACGTGTTCATTGCGGAATCGCCGTTGTACGAAATCAACTGCAAGGAAAAGACCTACTTCGCCTATACCGAGATGGAAAAGAACAACATCCTCGAGGAGATTGGCGATCAGAAGTGCTCGATCAACCGCTCGAAAGGTCTGGGCGAAAACGACCCCGACATGATGTGGCTCACCACCATGAACCCGGAAACGCGCCGTCTCATCAAGGTGCTCCCCGAGGACATGGAGCAGATGGAGCAGATGTTCAACCTGCTGCTGGGCACCGACGACGCGGGCCGCAAGCGCCACATCGCCGAGCACGGCAAAGAATACCTCGACCAGCTCGACCTGCAGTAAGGAGGCGTCATGGCTGTTAGCAAGAAGAAACACGCACCCAAAAAGAAGCACGTTGACAATCCGAACGTCATCGGACTGCATTCCGAGGTACTCGAGCAGCCCATCACGCAGACGCTCGAAGTGAACTACATGCCGTACGCGATGAGCACCAACGTCTCGCGTGCATTCCCCGAAATCGACGGATTCAAGCCCTCGCATCGCAAGCTCCTCTACACCATGTACAAGATGGGCCTGCTGAACGGCGCGCGCCAGAAGAGCGCCAACATCGTGGGCCAGACGATGAAGCTGAACCCCCACGGCGACGCCGCCATCTACGAGACGATGGTGCGCCTTGCCACGGGCAACGAAGCGCTGCTCACGCCCTTCGTCGATTCCAAGGGCAACTTCGGCAAGTACTATTCGGGCGACCTGAGCTACGCCGCTTCGCGTTACACGGAGGCGAAGCTCTCCCCCATCTGCGCCGAGGTGTTCAAGGACATCGACAAGGACCCGGTCGACTTCGTGGACAGCTACGACGGCGCCATGCAGGAGCCGCGTCTTCTACCCACGGCGTTCCCGAACGTGCTCGTGTCGTCGAACAAGGGCATCGGCGTGGCCATGGCCAGCGACATCTGCGGCTTCAACCTGAACGAAGTCTGCGATGCCACCATGCACTTCCTGAAGGACCCGGAATACGACCTGTTCAAGAGCATGCCCGCCCCCGACTTCTCCACGGGCGGCGAACTCATCTACAAGCGCGAGGAAATGGAGCGCGTGTACAACACGGGCCTGGGCGGCTTCCAGCTGCGCTCGCGTTGGCGCTACCTGCCCGATGAGCGCATCATCGAAATCTACGAGATTCCGTACACCACGAAGACCGACGTCATCATCGATCGCATCGTGAAGCTCTCCAAGGAAGGCAAGGTCCGCGAGATTTCCGACATCCGCGACGAGACCGACCTTTCCGGCTTGCGCATCGCCATCGACGTGAAGCGCGGAACCGACCCCGAAGTGCTCATGGCGAAGCTCTTCCAGATGACCACGCTGCAAGATACGTTCAGCTGCAACTTCAACGTGCTGGTAGACGGCTATCCCAAGGTCATGGGCGTACGCGAGATCCTCACCGAATGGGTTGCGTGGCGCGTTGAATCCACGCGTCGCCGCGTGCGCTTCGACCTGAACAAGAAGACCGAGAAGCTGCATCTGCTGCACGGCCTGGAAGCCATCCTGCTGGACATCGACAAGGCCGTCGACATCATCCGCCATACCGAACTGGAAGTCGACGTTGTGCCCAACCTCATGAAGGGCTTCAACATCGACCAGGTGCAGGCTGAATACGTGGCCAACATCAGGCTGCGCAACATCAACCGCGAGTACATCCTCAACCGCACCAAGGACATCGAATCACTCGACAAGGAAATCGCCGAGTTGAACGAGATTCTGTCGAGCGAGGAAAACGTGAAGCAGGTCATCTACGACGAGCTGGCCGCCATCAACAAGAAGTACGTCACGCCCCGCAAGACGGGCATCGTCGATGCCGAGGAAATCGTGGAAGTGTCGCTGGAGCCCGAAATCGAGGACTACCCCGTCACCATCATGGTTTCGAAGGAAGGCTACCTGAAGAAGCTCACCGACCGCGTGCTGCGCTCCGGCGCCGACTTGAAGTACAAGGACGGCGACGCGCTGTGGCTGGAATTCCCGTCGGCCAACAAGAACGAGCTCATGGTGCTCACCGACCAGAGCCAGTGCTATAAGCTGAAGGTCAGCGCGCTTTCCGATACGAAATCCGCCGACCTGGGAACGTTCTTGCCCACCGAACTGGAGCTGGAGGATGGCGAGAACATCATCCACGTGCTCGACCCGGGCAACTACGACAAGGACGTCCTGTACCTGTTCCGCAACGGCCGTGCGGCGCGCGTGGCCCTGGCAGGCTACAAGACGAAGCAGAACCGCAAGAAGCTGAAGAACGCCATCTACACGGGTAGCCCGCTTATCGGCGCAATCATCCTCGACGAGGAGCGCGACATCACGCTCGCCTCGAATGACAACCGCCTGATCACGTTCAACACGAGCCTGCTGAAGACCAAAACCACCAACAACACGCAGGGTCTGGTAGCGTTCACCTGCAAGAACGGCCGCGAGATCATCGCCACGGGCGAACCCGCGGAGTTCCTGGGCGCCGACGCCGATGCCTCGCATTTCGTAGTGGCGAAGCTCCCCTCGCCCGGCATCGTGATTTCCGACGCCGACCGCATGACGCTCTTCGACATGTAACGTCACGCGAACATACCGCGCTTTTCCAAGGCCGACTCGATTGCGAGCCGGCCTTTTTCGCGTCATGTTTCCCTGCGCGAAAAGAGCCAACCAAGTCGCCGTTATGTACGCAGGTCGCATCGTGGAATTGGGAACGAGCGACGAGGTGCTGCACCGCCCGCTCCATCCCTACACGCGCGGGCTCTTGGACTCCCTCCCCGAAAACGGGTTCAAGGCCATGGACGGGTTCATGCCCTCCTTCGACAACCAGCCAGGCGGGTGCGCGTTCTGGCCACGCTGCCCCCTTGCAAGCGACGCCTGCAAGGAGCGCGAACCGAAGGCTAGCATCGCGAACGGCAGAACCGTCTACTGCCACCACCCCCCTGAGGAACACTCGCGCGGAAGGAGATGCCCGATGAGCGCGATTCTAGAAGTGAACGGCGCCTCGAAATCCTTCGCATCCGGTTTCTGGGGCAAGGACAAAACACGCGCCGTGGACAACGTGAGCCTCAGCATCGAGCCAGGAAGCGTATGCGGGCTCATCGGCGGCAGCGGCAACGGCAAGACAACGCTTTCGCGCATGATCATGGGATTCCTGCAACCCGATGCCGGCGACATTCGCTACAGAGTCATGCTCTTCATCTCGCACGACCTGGACGTCGTGCGCCACCTCTGCCAGGACGTAACGGTAATGCATCAAGGGAAGGTCGTTGAACAGGGGCCAGCCGCATCTGTGTTCGGAAATCCAAGAAGCGAGTTCACGAAGACGCTTCTTTCCTCCGCGCTGTAGAAGCAGATATCGGGTGCGAATCGTATAAACCTACCGTTTCACTATGATTATAGATGTAAATCCTAAGCTGGACGTTCCCTTAGCCCCCGATACGCCTTACCATGCTTAGTAAACGAATCAGCGTTTCGGAGGAAGGAACGTACATGGATCTTATCCCCAGCTTTTCCGTCGACCACACGAGGATCGTGCCCGGCATCTTCGAGAGCCGCGTCGACGTCCTCGGCGACGAAACCGTCACCACATTCGACATTCGCGTGAAGAAGCCCAATTCCGAACCGGCCATCGCTCCCGCGGCCATGCACACCATCGAGCACGTGGTGGCCACGTATCTGCGCAACCATGACGAATGGAACGACAAGCTCGTCTACTGGGGCCCCATGGGCTGCCTTACCGGCTTCTACATCATCGTAAAGGGCCATCCCGCATCTCGCGACATGTTCGACATCATCCTCGAATCGTTCAAGTACATGCGCGATTTCGAGGGCGAAGTACCGGGTGCCACGGCGGAGAATTGCGGTAACTACCTCATGCACGACCTGCCCATGGCCAAATGGGAAGCCGACAAGTTCGTACAGTACCTGGAAGGCGCCGACAAGGACCTCATCTTCGACTACCCCATGACCGAAAGGCTCACGCTCGACAACGGTCTGGAATTCTTCGATTCGTAGGCCATTCGAACACCCATGCATCCAAGGCCGCATCGCGCATCAACAGGCGCATGCGGCCTTTTCGTTGCCCCAGGCAAAACGGCAGACGAACCGCAATGCAACATGGGCGCCCCATCATTGGGGCGCCCATTCATGCGAGGTAGATAAGCGTGTTACGCCTAATCCTCGAGCTGCGCGAGAATCTGCTGCTGCTTCTTCAGCGCGCTACGATATGCCGCATACTGAAGCACGTAGATGCCAATCGCCACCGGGAAGAAGAACACGACGAACAGTGCGGCGTTCGCGCCCCAATACACCTCACTCACGCCTGCAAGCGCGATCTCCACGGCGCAGCGCGCACCCGCCATGAGCAAGCCAGCGGCCAATCCGCCGAATACGGCGAGCTTCAGCCCGAAATCGACGGGGAACTTATCGACTCCCATGAAGTACTTCGAGCCCATGATGCCCCTGTTTGACATGGCGATAATGGCGTAGAAGCAGCATCCGGCGACGATGAAGCACACCACCGACGAAATGATGCCAAAGCAGCGGTAGGGCGTATCGTCGAGACCATGCATTTCTGCCACGATGCTGAACTGCAGCAGGACGTAGCCAAGAACGAGATTCAGAACGGACATGGCATTGAAGCCGCGCTTCATGATGCGATTGACTTCCGCTTCCTCGCGCTCGTCGCCCACCTTGAAGAACTCTTTCCACTGATCGATGAATTTCATCGTTATCCCTCCTGTACCCAGAACAAATCGTTGAGCGTGACGCCCAGTTCCCTGCAGATCGCAATGCACAGATTGAGCGTGGGGTTGTACCCGCCGGCTTCGATGAGGCCGATGGTCTGGCGCGTGGCCCCCACCTTCGCGGCGAGTTCCGCCTGCGAAAGGCCTGAGCCCACGCGCGCGGCCTTCATGCGGAGATTCTTCTCTCCTCCCATAGCGACCCTCCCTTCCGATATGACAGATTTATTTCTCTTGATGCCATAAATATATTGCATCTTTTTGTAGTTGTCAACTATATATGTCACAGTGCTTAGATTATTTTGCATGGGGTTCGATATTTCATGCATACATGAAATCAAAAAAGGACGGGCCGAAGCCCGTCCTCTCCAAGGTTATGAAACGCGCGGCTACTTCTTCCAGCGATCGAGCGTGGGAAGGACGGCGCCCATGTACGATACGGCCTCGTCGATGCTCACGCCGGAAGCCTCGGCCAGGTACGGTGCCGATTTCTCGATGACGTCGTCCATCGTCGCATCGGCGAACGAGCCGTTGTCGTAGCACCACTTGCAATAGCTTTCGTTCGACGAGCCATCGGCGTTCGAGCCCTTGGGCATATTCGGCACGGAAAACGGCGTGCCGCAGCACTGGCAAACCGGCTCCTGGGGAACGTCGAGCAAACGCGTGATGGGCACATCCAGCGCCGAGGCGATGAGCTTCGTCATGTCGATGTTCGGCTCCGTTTCGCCATTCTCCCAACGGCTGACGGCCTGACGCGTCACGAAAACCTTCTGAGCGAGCTCCTCCTGCGTAACGCCGAGCTCCTTGCGAATCTGAGAAAGCGTTTCCCCAATTGCCATTACGGCCTCCATTTCCCCTCGAATGTCCTGATGTATCGAGTATACGAGCACCCCGCGCAGCGCTTCAAGAAACAGACTGTTGCGCGAGACGCGTCGCTACTACTGGCAGCGGTAGTACATAACGGCGATTTGCGTGCGGTTCTTCAGATTGAGCTTCTGCAGAATGGCGCTGATGTGATTGCGCACCGTCCCCTCGCCCATGAACAGCGTCGATGCGATTTCGTGATTGTCGAGCCCCTGGGAAACGAGCTCGACGATTTGGATTTCGCGCTCAGTGAGCCCCAGCTTCGAAAAGTTCTGGGCGGGAACATGCGCGTCGGACGCGCGCGCGAAATGCCCCACCACTTCGTCGCCGAGCACGTTCTGCCCCGCCGCGACCGAGCGCACGGCAGGCGCGATGTCGGTGACGTTCTGCTTGATGAGATAGCCCTTCGCGCCCAAATGCAACGCGCGCACGATGTAATCGTCGTCGGCGAACGTGGTAAGGAAGAGGATGCGCGCGTCTGGTTGTTCGGCGATAATGCGCTCGGCGGCGCTCAGGCCATCGCCGCCCGTCATCTGGATATCCATGAGCAGCACATCGGGAGCATGCTCCGCGAAAAGGCCAACGGCCTCCTCACCCGACGAACCCACTGCCACGACCTCGATATCCTGCTGGGCGCCCAGAATCGTCTTGAGCGACGCGCACACGAACGGATCGTCGTCGACCACAATCACCCGAATCATGAATCTATCCTTCCCCGCTGGCCACACGTTGCACGCCAGCATGCCAAGCGCTGAAAACGCGCGTTTGAACTGCTATTTCGGAACGCTCGCGAACACGCGGAACCCCCGGCCGTCATGGAAGCCCGCACGCAACGTACCGCCCAGGGCGCGCACGCGGTCGTCCATCGCCTGCAAGCCCATGCCGCCGCTTGGCACGCGCTTGCCCGTAGGCTGCGAGCCGTTGTCCTGCACGATGAGCTGGAACAGCCCGGGATAATCCCTCACCTGCACTTCCAAGCTCGTCGCATCGCTGTGGCGCACCGTGTTCGTGGCCGCCTCGCGCACGATGGACACGAAGCAGCGCGCGACGTCTTCGGGCAGGGAACCCGCTTCGTACGAAAGCGACACGCGTTCGACACCGCACCCATCGAGCGCCGATTGCATGAGGTTGCGCGGGTCGGCGGCCTCGTCGCGCAGGTCATGCACGCTCGAGCGAACCGTCTTCATGGCCTCGTTCAGCGTCGAGGAAACCGCATCGTATTCGCCCACGATGGCGGGTTCTTCCGCATGAACGACCTTCAGAGCCTCGACCTGCATAATCGCGCGCGTGAGCAAATGTCCCACGTTGTCATGGATCTCGCGCGCGATGCGCCCGCGCTCGGCCATCATGGCCACCTGGGCCGACAAATCGCGCGCCTCTCGCAAATCGCGATTGCGCGCCTCGAGGGCCAGCGACGCTTCATGCGCCGAATCGCGCAGCTCCCTGAAATGGTCGCGCTCGGAAACAAGGGACGACGTGCGCATGGCCAAGGCAGCTGACACGATGCAGAACAGCCCCACAATCGCCCAGGGAAGCGCTTCCCACGAGCGCATGGCAGCCACGAAGGGAACGCACCACGCGATCCGCACGACAAGCGCTTCGTCACGCACGCAGTCGTACACCACGAGCGGCAGAAACGCCGCAAGCGGCGGCCATACGAGGGCCGCTACCGCGTAGAGCACCGCAGCAACCAGGCGCCATACGCGCGGAAGGGCCTCGCCAAGCGCGGACACGGCCAGCGCGGCGAGGAACCCCCCGAACGTGAGCGTGGTTACCGGCAGCGTGAGAAACGCCGTTAGGCAGCAGGCTGCAACGATGCCTTTGTCGATGAGTCTTTCCATGTGCCCATTCTACCAACCTTCAGCCTGGAAACGGCCAGGCCCACGGCGAATATTGCAACCGCAAAGAGGCAGATGATTCCATCGCACTCGAACATGGTCTGCGTGAAGCCCCCAGCGGCCACATCGAACGCGGAATGCAGCGCCTCGTTGTAGTAGTACGACGGCGTGAACTTCGCGACGGTTGCAACGGGTTCGCCCACCAGGTCGAGCGAGATCCACACGCCCCCAAGGAACGAGATGACGAGGCCGATGATATTCGTGACGGCGTTCATCACGATTTCGCTGCGCGTGAGCTGACCCACGAAGAAGCCGAACGAGAGCGCGAACAGCGAGTAGCAGAGCAGCGTTACCAAGGCGGCTGCGATCACGCCCCTATCGACGTCGACGAGCTTGCCGGAGAACGCGATCAGACCAACCGCAGCGACGAACGCGCAGCACAGCAGGGCGATGACCAAGCAGGCAGCGGCAAGCTGCAGGCTCGCGGACGTCTGGGGCACCGGCGAGGAACCCATGCGTCGCTGAATTTCCTCCCTGCCGAAGCGCGACATTACGACAGCCGTGCACACCGCAATGGAGAGCAGAATCGTGTAGCTTACGAACTGCAGATACAGCAAGAACGCATTCGAAACGGGAGCTGCTTCGGTAACCTGCACGACGTTCACCGAGCCCGCGTTATCCATGGCAGCATCGACTCGAGCGACCAGTTCGCCCTGGCCAGCGTCGGGAAGCGCGAGGCTATAGGTGCGCGTCACGTTCAGGTACTCGTCCACCAGGCTGTCCATCATCGTGACGCTCGACGACTGCGTGCTCACGACGGTCTGCACCTCAGGTGCCTCCGTGCCCTCTTCGGCCGCCTTCAGGAAGTCCTCCGAAAAGCCCTCGGGGATGATGACGATGTAGTGGGCGCGTTCCTGCATGACGGCGTCCTGCAGGGCGCGCTGGGAATCCTCCACGTCCACCGGTACGGAATTATCGAGCACGAACGAGGCAAGGCCCTGAGAGATTTCGCCCCCATCGCGATCGACGACGGCCACATTGGGACGCTCGAGGTATTCCTCGCTGGGAACATCGTTCACGCTCATGCCCATGAACAGGCCCATGAACGACAGCCACACCACATAGACGAGCAGATAGACGGGATGGCGGAAAAACGTTTTAAGCGCGGCTTTAAAGACTTGCATAGCGTTGCCTCCTCATGAGCATCGCGGAAACGAGCGCGAACACCGCCGTGATAATCAGCAGGATGCCGAGCGTCTGATAGAACGGTTCCATATCCGTATACACGTACAGGCTGTAGAACAAGTTGGTTACCTGCTTGGCAGGGTTGATGGCAGCGGCCCACGGCGCCTCGAAGGCAATCTGGTCGGCGAGACGCATAGCCGGCGTACCGTAGAGACCCGCAAACAGCGAGAGCAGGCAGGTAATACCGGTAAGCATGCCGCCCTTGACGTCGAAGGGAATGGCCGGAATGGCGCCAATGAGCGCGCCGAGCGACGTGGACATGAGCGCGGACGCCGCCAAGCCCAGCACGCAAGCGCCCTCGCGGCCGCCGAATTCCACGCCCAGCACGAAGCGGATGTAGACGAAGGCGACCAGCAGCGCGCCGAAGCTCACCGTCCAGCTAGAGGCGATGGCGCCCAGCAGCATGCGAGCACGGCCCGTTCCGCTTACCGCACGGCGCGCGCCCAGCGGCGAGACGTTGGGCTGGATCGAACCAACAGCGCGCAGGCCCACCATGGCGGCCATGAGCGCCGAGAACCCGAGCAGCGCGTAGAAGTAGCGTACGAACTCCTTGGTCTTGCTGTGCGTTATCGCCAGCTCGGACGTGTAATCTCCCCTGGTCGAGAACGACTCGACAACGGCAGGATTCGCAAGGGCGGCGGGGTCGTTCGCAATGATGTCCTCGGCAGCGGAACGAGAACGGCGGAAATCGTCGATCACATCGGAAAGCACGGTGCGCTTCACCTGCTCCATCGACATCCCCACATCGCCCACCGGCGGCGATACCTCCAACGTGGGCCAGCCGCCCTCATCGAGCGTTACCACGCCCACGACATCGCCGCTCTTAAGCAGCTCACGCGCCTCATCGGCCGTTTTCGCGTACACGGGGGCAAGCAGCGGGTCATCGCCCTCGGAAAGCGCATCCACCGTCGAGGCGAACGACTCCCCCGTTTCCCCCTCGGAGCCATCGACGATGGCAACCGAAATCTCGGGCAGGTCGTACGCAGTATCCTCGATTCCCTGGAACATCACGCTGAACAACGTGGCCAGAATGAGCGGGAACAAGATGACCCAGATCACGACGCTGCGCTCCCGCAGAATGGCAAGCGTCGTGTATTTGAACGTATTCCACATGGCAGGCCCCTAGTCCCTCAGCTCTTTGCCAGTGATTTCCAGGAAGACGTCGTTGAGCGTAGGCGGCTCGGAATACACGCGTCCGAATGCCACGCCGCGCTCCTGCAGCACGCCCAGGATGCTCGCCAGGTTATGCGGGCCGTTATCGCAGAGCAGGTGAATGTTCGCGCCATCGTGGGATACGCGGCGCACGAACGACAGGCCACCCAGCGCGTCGAGTGTGCCCGCGGGCAGCTCGGGAGCCTCCACTTCCACCTTCTCACCCGTAGACACCATGCGCACCAGGTCGTCCTTGGTGCCGGCCGCAAGCGACTCGCCGCGGTCCATGATCATGATGCGGCTGCAAATCTGCTCGACCTCTTCCATGTAATGCGAGGTGTACACGATGGTGGCGCCCTCGGCGTTCAGGCGCTGGATGCCCTCCAGGATGGAATTGCGGCTCTGCGGGTCGACGGCCACGGTTGGCTCATCGAAGAAGATGAGCTCGGGCTTGTGGGCGATGCCGCAGGCAATGTTCAGGCGGCGCTTCAGGCCACCGGAAAGCTTGCGCGGCAGGTACTTCACGTAATCCTCGAGCCCCACGAAGCGGATGGCATCGTCTACCAGGCCCTTGCGTTCCGCGGCGTTCGCCACGTACAGACCGCAGAAGTAATCGATGTTCTCGCGCACGGTAAGCTCTTCGAACACGGCGATATCCTGGGGAACCACGCCGATGCGACGCTTCAGGTCGTAGCTTGCGGGCCGCATGGGCTGCCCGAAGAGCGAGATTTCGCCCTTGTCGTAGGTAAGCAGCTGCAGAATGCAGTTGATGGCGGTCGTCTTGCCCGAGCCGTTCGGGCCCAGCAAGCCGAATACCTCCCCCTGCTCGATCTGCAGGTTGAAATGATCGAGCGCTAGCTTCTCGTCATAGCGCTTAACCAAGTTCTTCACATCCACAATGCGCATGGCACGCTCCTTTCGTATCTTGACCTCATTCTGGCCGTGAGCGCGAAACGCCGCCAGTGACTCCAATCATCAGCTGCCATGACAAATGTCACGACTTGCGCGGCGAGCAGGAAAACGCCCGTCGAACTGCTACTATGAAGCCACCGAGCATTCGGTATAATCCACCGCAATCCATATACGAACCCGCGCATCATGGGAATGAGGGAACCTGTCATGAGCGAATCCGCGCCACTCGAAATCGACGATTCCACGAACGGGGAACGAGCCACCGGCGGCCACAAGCTTCCCAGCGACTGGCTACCGCGCATCATCCTCATCTGGACCGGCTACGCCATCTCGGCGTTCGCGGGAAGCGCAGCCAGCTACTCGGGCGTATGGTACGTCACGGAAAGCACCGGTTCGCCCTCGATGCTGGCCTTCATCTACGTCCTGGCGTTTCTGCCCATGGGCCTGCTCTCGCCCCTGGGCGGCGTAATCGCCGACAAGCACAACCGCAAGGCAATCATCATCGCATGCGATGCCATCCAGGCGCTCTGCGGCATCGGGCTGGCCATTTGGATTGCCACGGCGGGGCCCAGCATCGCTGCCGTGGCCTGCTATTGCGCTACCTTCGGCTTCACGTCGGGCTTCCGCGGCCCCGCCTTCAACGCCACGATGCCCCTACTGGTTCCCGAGCGCCATCTCATGCGCATCAACGGCGCCGACACGCTTTTGGGCAGCGTTTCCATGATTGCGGCCCCCGCGCTGGGCATCCTGCTGTACACCTCGTTCGGCCTCCAAGCATCCATCTTGCTGGGCGGCGTGGGTGCGGCCACGGCCGTGGTCACCATGTTCCTCGCGAAGCTCCCGAAGCATCTGAAGCGCGAACAGGTTGGCGCATGGCAGGGCCTGAAGGAAGGTGCCTCCGCACTTGCCGCCAAACGCGGGTTGCTCATCCTCACGGTGAGCGTCGCCCTGGGCATGCTCGCGTACGGCCCCATCGATTCCCTGCTCCCGCTCATGGTTTCCAGCCATTTCGGCGGTGACGGCTTCGCAGCTTCCCTGCTTGCGGCGGTAATGGGAACGGGCATGCTCGCAGGAGCCCTCGTGCTCATGGCAGTGAACCCGCAGCGCAAGCTCGCGCGCATCATCGTGGTGGCCGCATTCGTCGTGGGCATCGGCGCCTTCGCATCGGGCTGCATTCCCAGCGACGGATACTGGCTGTTCGTGGGCTGTATCGGCCTGCTCGCCATCGCCTGCGCGTGGTTCAACGCACCGCTCATGACGCTTCTGCAGAAGGGCATTCCCGAAGAAAAGCTCGGGCGCGTAATGGGCCTGTTCAATTCCATGACCGGTCTGGCAATCCCCATCGGCACCGCACTTGGCGGCGCCATCGCGGAAGCCACGGGAACCCCGATGTTCTTTTCCATCGACGGAGCGTTTATCATCTTCTTGGGGGCCATCATCGCGCTCTCGAAAAGCGTCCGCGAACTCGACTAGGGTTGGAGCTGCACCATGGATAGAAAATTCAGCTACTTCATGAACTGGTTCAATGGCATCCTCGCACCGCTCTGCGGCGCCTGGATGGCGATTGGGGCGATCGTGGGCCCGCCGCTGAGCTGGAACGACTGGATGCCCCTTTCCATCTACGACCCCATGCCGTTCCACGACCTGTTCTTCACGAGCCATTTCTGGCCGGGACTGGCATTGCTGCTGGTAAACGGCGTGCCGAACATCATCGCGCTCGCAGTGAAATCCCGAGGAAACGAATCCGCCTGGATTGCCTGGTGCGCCATTGCGGGTATCATGCTGCTTATCTGGACCATCACGGAACTGGTGCTCATCCCCAATGGGTTGTCCATCATCTACTTCATCCTGGGCGCGCTTCAGCTGGTCGCAGCACTGCGCATGAAGAAGCAGCTATAGGTCGCCCGAGCGCCAAGCAGGCAACCCAACGATAAGAGCGCCTGCACGAAAGGATCTCGACCGAACGCATGACGAGCAACGACCTACCGCCCATACTCGTAAGCGCATGCCTGATGGGCGACCCATGTCGCTACGACGGCAAGGACTACCCCTGCCCCGCCGTACGGAAGCTAGCCAACACGCGCACTCTCATCCCCATCTGCCCCGAAGTCATGGCGGGCCTACCCACGCCACGCGCATGCGCCGAGCTGCAACCCAGCGGTCGCGTCGTAGACGCAGACGGCATCGACAGAACTGCAGCCTTCGAAGCAGGTGCGACTGAAGCGGTACGCATAGCGTGCGAACACGGCTGCACGCAAGCCATCCTGAAGAGCAAGAGCCCCTCGTGCGGCAAGGGACTCATCTACGATGGCGCATTTTCTGGCACGCTCGTACCCGGAATGGGCAAGACAGCTCAAGCACTCATAGACGCAGGCATAGAGGTCCTTTCGGAAAACGACTGCGCCGATCTTCAAAGTTAGGCCAAAGGTAACGCAAGCTCCCGCGGCCATTTTGCGCGACCAATACGTCGCACCCGCATTGCATTGCACAACGCGGGTGCGACCGTTCGGAAAGCCCCAAACCAGTTCTAGCCAATTACATAATGAGGCGCTCCGGACTCGTCCACGTAGTAACGCGAGATCGCGCTCTCCAAAATACGCTTCGAAATATCGTCAGCAACCGCATTAAGCTCTTCGTCGCTGATACCGCAAGCGGCAAGCTCACCCACGTCAACGCGCAAGTCCGCTTGCTCGCCACCCTCCCCTACGGAAAGCTCGTAGGCGATGCGTGGATCGACGAGTCCATACTCTTTCGCCAATGGAATAAGGATGCTCGAAGTGGCTTCCTCTAGCACAAGCATGCATGCATACATAATGCGATGCCCCAGGAACTGACGCGCGCAGAAGTCCTCGAATGACGACATCATGGCGGCGTAGTCGTAGTCGATGCTGTGTATTTCCCAATTCCAATTGCGCACGCGGAAAACGAAGTCGCGCGTTCTGCGTCGCTGAGGGTTCTCGAAGATCTGCTTCGGCGTACCCGATTCCCAAAGCTCACCTTGGTCCATGTAGAAGACGCGAGTACTTGCGTCGCGAGCGAAGCGCATCTCATGCGTGACCACAAGCATCGTAAGCCCCCGCTCGGCAAGCCGGGTGATAACGGAGAGAACCTCGGATACCATCTGCGGATCCAAAGCACTCGTAGGCTCGTCGAACAGGAGGATCTTGGGATTCATGGCCAAGCCGCGTGCGATGGCCACACGCTGGCGTTGCCCTCCGGAAAGCTCATGCGGCCAGCTGAGCGCCTTATCCCCCAATCCAACCATCTTCAGTAGGTCGAGCGCCTGGTCGTAGGCCTCCTGCTTGGACATGCCAAGCAGGTCCATGGGCGCCATCATCAGGTTCTCGATGACGAGCTTATGATTGAACAGGGCGTAATTCTGAAACACCATGCCCATCTTCCGGCGCATCATTGGCAGGTTTACATCGGGCGCGCACATGTCAATGCCATCGACAATGATCTGACCCGAAGTAGGCGTCTCCAAGCGATTCAGACATCGAATGAGGGTCGACTTACCCGTACCCGAAGGCCCGATGATGGAGATGACCTCACCCTCGTCCACGGTGGCGTTCACGTCCTTCAAAGGCACGACATCGCCATATTCCTTACGCAGATGCTTTATCTCTATGAGGCTCATCTCTCATCGACTCCTTGGATTTCGCGAGGGCGTTTCGTGACATCAAGCCTCGCGGTAATCTTACGCAGCACGTAGGCTAGAAGCATGCAGAACAAGAAATAGACAATCGCCGTCGTAATGAGCGGGAAGAACGCATCCATCGTACGGGCACGAATGAGGTCGCTCGCACGCGTAAGGTCGGTTACCGAGATATACCCCACAATCGCAGTGTCCTTAACCAAGTTCACGAACTGCCCCATAAGCTGCGGTGTGAACTGCTGACGCGCTTGCGGGAAGACGATCTTGGAAAACACTTCCCGGCGGGTGTAGCCCAGCGCAAGTCCCGTTTCCTCTTGGATGACGTCGATGCCCTTCACGGCCGTCCACATAGTTGCACCTGCGGTGGCTCCGAACGCCAGGGTAAACGCAATAACCGCCACGAGCTCGCCCGCAACGTCTACGGAGCCGAACACCACGTAGTAGAACAGCATGAGCACCACCACGATGGGGATTCGGCCCATGAGCGCTTGGTAGCCATCCACAAGCTTGCCAACCCAGCGCACCCCGCTGCGTCGCGCCAGCACGGTGGCGTACCCCAACAGCAAGCCAAGCACGCCGGAGAACACGCTAATGAGAATGGTAACGCCCAGGCCAGAGAGGACGAGCATCCAGCGGTCCTCCTCGATGAAGGTCCGCTGGAAAGAAGTCGCGATTCCGCCGAAGAGCCCCGCGGATTCAGCCGACTCTTCGGACTTCACGATGACCGAAATGGTGGTAGGCATGACGGGTTCGCTGAAGTCGCATACGGCGGCACGTTCGGGCGTGTTCGTGAGGGTGCCGCCGAAATCGGCCTTGCCCGTGTCCACTGCAGCGAAGATGGAATCCATGGGAATGGTGGTCACTTCCAAATGGTAGCCAAGCTCACGAGCGATGAGCAGGGCCAACTCAACGTCGTAGCCCTTGGGTTGCCCGCCTTGGCCAACGTATGAGAAGGGTTCGATAACGCCCGAAGTCGCAAACTTCAGCGTGCCGTTAGGCGCGTCCCAGTCCTGTTCGGGCAGGGTCTTGCCCGACTCGTCTGCCGCGACCCACTTCTCCTCAAGCTCCTTCAGGGTGCCATCTTCGGAAAAGCGCTTGATGATGTCATTGAACTGGCTGGTAAGAGCCGAACCTCGCGGGAAGAAGAACCCTTCGGACACCGAGACGACCGGATCGGGCAGCAGCGTCACCGTACCCGGGCGTCTGTTCACGGCAAGCTGGCAGCAATACGAAAGCTGAACCGCCGCATCGGCCTTGCCCGCTTCCACGGCAGCAACGCATTCGGCAAGCGACGGATAGAATTCCTCAGTAGTGCCGTCGATGCGGCCCTGAACAGCCTGGTTGTACACGCTGCCATTCACATAGGCAATGCGCTTGCCCGACAGCTCGTCGAGCGTCTGATACACAGGAGTTGCTTCGTCTGCATACGCAAGCGCTGGAGCAATCGCAAACGCAAGCGCCACCATCGCAAACAGCGAAACCAGAATGGCCCTCATCGCCCTACATGCCATGCCGTCACCCCCGCCGTCATGATTACCGAGCCCAACCGTAGACGCCTACGGTCTCCGCTTATAGCGGCCATCATGCAAAACCCTCGCTGTTATCGTACAGGAAAAGAGACGATAACGCACCGAGTGGAAGGCAATGGTTACGACCTTGCGCGACCTCAGCGCCTCTTTCTTGCAAGGGCTTCCTCAAGGGGCATGCATCGACGCGGCTCGATAGCGCACGATGCACCCAGGCCCCTACAGCGCGCGGTCCTCCTTGCCACCAGCCAAGCGAACATCATAGGGCGTGGTCTGGTACACGTAGTAGTTCAGCCAGTTGGTGTATAGCAGCTGAGCATGGGCGCGCCAAAACGAATAGGGTGGCTGAGTGGGATCGTCGTTGGGATAGTAGTGCTCTGGCACCTGCGGGGATATGCCCTTGGCAACATCGCGCTCGTATTCTTCGCCCAGGGTATAGCGGTCGTATTCCGGATGCCCAAACACGAAGATGTTGCGGTCATCGGAGCTCTTCGCAAGATACGCTCCCGCCTCTTCCGAAACGGCAAGCAAGTCGAGCCTCGGATGAGCCTCTATATCGGCTGCGCGCACTTCGGTATAGCGCGAGTGAGGCGCCCAGAACATGTCGTCGAACCCGCGCAGCAGGGGCGTCGTGACCTTATCCACGATGCGACGATGTCTGAACACGCCCGACACCTTTCGATCAAGCTCGTGCTTCTGGATGCCATAGTGAAAGAACATTCCCGCCTGCGCGCCCCAGCAAATGTGAAGCGTCGAATGCACGTGCGTCGTACCCCACTCCATGATTTGGCAAAGCTCGGGCCAGTAATCAACGTCTTCGAAATCTAGGCGCTCCACCGGGGCTCCCGTGATGATCATGCCGTCGAAATGCTCATGCTTAATCTGCTCGAACGTACGGTAGAACGTGTCGAGATGCTGCCCCGAAACGTTCTTCGCAGCGTGACTCACCGTATGCAGCAGCGTAATCTCCACCTGCAACGGCGTGTTCGAAAGACGGCGCAGGATCTGCGTTTCCGTGGCGATTTTGGTGGGCATGAGATTGAGCAGCACCACGCGCAAGGGGCGAATGTCCTGATGCATGGCGCGGTACTCGGTCATCACGAAAATGTTTTCCTGCGCAAGCAGGTCGGTTGCGGGCAACGCATCGGGAATTCGTATGGGCATAAGCGCTTACCTTTCAATGAAGCAAAACGAGCAAGGCGCAATAACGCACCGCGTACGCACGGCAGGCCATCCCGTTGGGAAACAAACGCCGACGGGATGGCCGAAAGCGCGATTACAGGAGCGCAAGCGCCTGGTCGATATCAGCAATGATATCCTCGGTTGCTTCGATGCCGCAACTCAGGCGGATGAGGTCGGGGGCGACGCCAGCCGCTTCCAACTCGGCGTCGGTCATCTGCCGATGAGTGGTGGATGCGGGATGCAGGCAACATGTGCGTGCATCGGCCACATGCGTGGCGATGTTCGCCATCTTCAAATGACCCATGACGCTTTCGGCCGCGGCACGGCCACCGACAACGCCGAAGCTCACCACACCGCAGCTGCCGTTCGGCAAGTACTTCTGAGCCAGTGCGTAATAGGGGTCACCCGGCAAGCCGCAATAACGCACCCAGCTAACCTTCGGATGCGACTGAAGGTACCGCGCCACCGCCTCGCCATTCTTGCAATGCTGGGCCATGCGCACGTGCAGGCTTTCCAGGCCCAGATTCAAAATGAAGGCGTTCTGCGGCGAAGGAATGGAACCGAAATCGCGCATGAGCTGCGCCGTGGCCTTGGTAATGAAAGCGCCTTCGTTGCCGAAGTCCCGCGCATACACCACGCCGTGATAGCTGTCGTCGGGCGTGCACAGGCCGGGGAACTTATCGGCATGCGCCACCCAATCGAACGTGCCCCCGTCAACGATGGCGCCACCCACCGCGGCACCATGGCCATCCATGTACTTCGTGGTGGAATGCGTGACGATGTTGGCGCCCCATTCGAGCGGACGACAATTGATGGGCGTGGGGAACGTATTGTCCACGACCAGCGGAACCCCATGCTCGTGAGCAGCCTGGGCAAACAGCTCGATATCCAGAACGGCGAGCGACGGGTTGGAGACGGTTTCGCCGAAGACAGCGCGCGTGTTCGGACGGAACGCCGCATCGAGCTCTTCCTTCGTGCAGTTCGGGGGAACGAACGTGCTTTCAATGCCCATCTTGGCCATGGTGACGGCAATGAGATTGTACGTGCCGCCATAGATGGCCGAGCTCGCGACGATATGGCTACCGGCCTCGCAGATGTTGAAGAGCGCGAAGAAGTTGGCGGCCTGCCCCGAGCTGGTGAGCATTGCCGCAGCACCACCTTCGAGCTGGCGAATCTTATCTGCCACGGCATCATTGGTGGGGTTCTGAAGGCGCGAATAGAAGTACCCCGATTCCTGCAGGTCGAACAAGCGACCCATATGCTCGCTCGTGGCATAGCGCCACGTGGTGTTCTGATAGATGGGAACCTGACGCGGCTCAGCATCTCCAGGATGCCAGCCGCCCTGCACGCACTCCGTTTCTTTCTGATACGTCATATCAAGCCTTTCGATCGGGGGGAAAGCGCTTCTGCGAATAAGTTAATAGGATACGCGTGACGCGAACCATCGCATAATAGCTTTATGCGATAAGCGGTCCCCCATGAAAGCGAAAGGCAACGGCACCGCACGATGAGACAGCAAAATGCCCGAATGCACGTCGACGCGCATTCGGGCATGCCTAGAATTGAAAGAGTGATGGTCTACAGGGGCTTGTCGGAAAGGGCGCGGTTCACCTTGCCATCGCCCAGCTTCACCACGCGCACCGTGTCGCCCACGTGCACCTCGCCGGGCTTCACGACCCAGCCAAACACGCCTTCGCGCGGGAAGATGCAATCGCCCGCGAGGTAGTAAATCGCGCACCGCGTATGGCAGATCTTACCAATCTGCGACACTTCCACCAGCGCACTACCCACCTCGAGCAGCGTGCCCAGGGGCATTTCCTTCATGTTGATGCCACTCGTGGTGATGTTCTCGGCGAAGTCGCCGTAGCCCACATCGAGGCCGTTATCACGCGCGACCTGGATGGATTCCTCGGCGAGGAAGGAGACCTGGCGATGCCAATCGCCCGCATGAGCGTCGCCTTCAACGCCGTAGTCGGCATCGAGGCGAATAACGCCGCTTTCCACGGGAGTCTTGCGCATGCCCTTCTTCGGCGCGATGTTCACGGACATGATGGCGCCCGTATCGCCCTCTACGGGAGCGGGGCCCTGGTCGGAAACCATAAGGGGGTTATCTACGCCCAAATCGTTCGCGAGGGCCTTCGCGGTCTCGTTTTCCTTGATTCGTTTGCAGGTATTCGCGCAAGAAGAAGCCTCGGACATCCGTTGCACCTTTCTTGATAGGCGACGCGACGGCAGCCACCCCGTGCGCCCGGTGCAAGGAATACATCCCGCGCTCCGCTGCACTACGGAATGCCCAGGGGGGGGCACGCGGGTAATTAGGCTTGGCTGAGTATAACACTCATACGGGAATAGAGAAGCCCCGTATGAGATATACGCATAAAAGAGCGCACGCTAGCGCGCGACTACAACCTGGCAGCTTTCCATGACGTCGAGCGCGGCCTCGTGCTTCTGCGGCGTAACGCCCGCGCAGCACGATGCATCGACGAGCACGGGCGTTTCGGGAAGCGCGGCCTTGATCATGAGCGCATTCGAAACCACGCAGATATCGGTGCACAGGCCCACGAGCTCGATGCTTTCCAGATTGCCTTCCCCATGGAGCTTCACGAGCGCATCCACCAGCTCAACGCTGCCGAAGCAGGGCTTTTCGAACGCGATAGCGCCCTTGTCCTTCACAAGCGACTCGATTTCGTCGACGAGATTCCAGCCCCACGTGCCCTTCTGGCAATGGGATACGGGAAGCATCTTGCCCTCCTGCGTTTGCGGATAATCGGCATTGTGGGTGTCGTACGTCACGAACAGGGCGCCGTCGAACGCCTCGATCTTCCCCGCCAAACGGGGAATCATCTCCTGCGCTTCCGCGGTACCCAGGGAACCGGATACGAAATCGTTCTGCACATCCACAACTACCAGGGCTTTCATTCCTCACTCCTCTGCCTAGGCTGCAATTGCGAATACTCTACGCCTAGGCACGCGGGAAAGGCGCGACGAAACGGGAAATGCACTCAAAAGAACCTGCGATGCGCAAAGGCGCCCGCAGCACGCCGCACACCGAAAAAAAATTTTTCACACCAATCAATTATTAGTTGCCCCTCGATTCCTCCATTGATGTGTTATCATCCCGCGATTAGTAACACACCTGTAGGAAATGGACAGACGTACATGAGCAGCGGAATACTCACAGAAGGCCCCATCACCAGGCCATTGCTGCGTTTTGCATTTCCGCTCCTCCTGGGCACCCTCGTCCAGCAGCTCTACAACACCGTCGACCTCATCTTCGCGGGAAACCTCATTGGCACGCAGGCCTCCGCCGCCATCGGCGCGTCAAGCTTGCTCATCACGTGCCTCGTGGGCTTCTTCGGCGGCATGTCGGTTGGTTCGGGGGCGATAATCGCCCAGACGTTCGGCGCGCGCAACAGCGAACGCCTGAGCAGGGCGCTGCATAACAACATCGCCCTCAGCCTCGCAGGAGGCGCCATCCTCATGACGGCGTGCTTCCTGCTGGCCCCCTGGTTCCTGCAGGTTATCAACACCCCCGCGGACATCCTCGACGACGGCGTGCTCTACCTGCGCGTCTACGCGATTTCGCTCTTCCCCGTTATCGCATACAACCTGGGTGCCGGGGCGCTGCGAGCGCTCGGCGACTCGAAGCATCCGCTCTATGCGCAAATAGCGGGTGGCCTTGCGAACGTCGTGCTCGACTACGTAACCGTTGCCGTGGCGGGCATGGGAATCGCGGGGATCGCGTTCGCGACGCTCTTCTCGCAGGGTATCGCCGCCATCTACGTGCTATGGCGCATGACCAAACTCGACGATGCCTACGCCCTGAAGGCTAGTCGCATCGCGTTCGATAGCGACATCCTGAAGAGGGTCATCGCCATTGGCGTGCCCGCGGGAGCGCAATCGCTCGTGATCACGCTTTCCAACGTCATCGCCCAATCGTTCATCAACTCGCTGGGCACCGACGCCATCTCGGCGTTCGCGGCGTACTTCAAGATCGAGCTGGTCATCTACCTGCCCATCGTGGCGTTCGGCCAGGCCATCATGACTTTCGCGGGGCAGAATTTCGGTGCAGGCGAATACGAGCGCATCCGCCAGGGCACGCTCCGTTGCACCGCCATCTCCATGGCCATCGCAGCGGCCACCTCGGTTGCGGCCCTCGCGGCGGGCTGGTTCCTCTTCCGCGTATTCGCAGGCGACCCCGCCGTTATCGAACAGGGCCAGCGCCTCATCGGCGTCACGTTCCCGTTCTACTTCATCTACTGCATTCTGCAGATTACCGGCGACAGCATGCGTGGCCTGGGACAATCGCGCGTTCCCATGGCCATCATCATGCTGAACATCTGCGTCATCCGCACGTTGCTGCTCTTCGCCATCGTACCGGGTAATCCCACGATCGAAAGCGTGGGCGTCACCTACCCCATTACCTGGACGCTCACCTCGGTCTGCATGCTCGCCTATTACATCTGGTACCACATCCGCCAGCTTGGGGCATCGTCGTTCCTTCCGAAGACGAGCGCCCATCCAAGCGTGGCTGGCCACGCCAAACCCATCGAGTAATCAGCAAGAACGAACCGCAGGATTGCAACTTCGAAGGAGACGAGGAACGTGAACAACAAGGAGAGAGCAAAGCGCTGGGCAAACGGCGACGGATACAACCGCTACATCACGTCCGAATTCGAGTCGTTCCGCAAGGAGGCGTGGAAGCGCCAGATTCTCGACCACTTCCCCAACCGCACGCAGCTCAACATCCTCGACGTGGGCTGCGGACCGGGATTCTTCTCGTGCATTCTTTCCGAGGAGGGACACAACGTCACCGCCATCGACAGCTCCGACGGCATGCTCGAATGCGCACGCGAAAACGCCCGCAAGCTGGGCGTATCCCCCACCTTCATCCACATGGACCTCACCGACCTACGCTTCGCCGACAACACGTTCGACGTGCTGGTCATGCGCAACGTAACCTGGACGCTTCAATACCCCGAGGAAACGTACGCCCAGTTCAAGCGCATCCTCAAGCCATACGGCACGCTGCTCGTATACGACGCCAACTGGCAGATGCACTTCTTCGACGACGAGCTCATGAAGAAGGTTCGCGCACGCGAAGAGCGCTACTTCCAGAAATACGGCCGCCGCGAAGTGGTCTCGTGCGGCGACATGGAGTACTACAAGACGGCGCCGCTCACCAGCACGTATCGTCCCGCATGGGACCGCAAGACGCTCGAGCGCCTTGGCTTCGACGTGAAGATCAGCGAAAACGTTGGCGAGCATCTGTACGAGGAATGGGAGAAGGACCTCTACGGCGAATCGCCCCTGTTCGAGGTCTGCGCCACGAAGCAGCCCGAAGGCGTCGCGCTCGACAACATGCGCACGTACTGGAACAGGCGCTCGAGCACGTTCGGCTTCACGAGCGACGAAGACGACCTGCGCGGCATTGGCAGGCGCATCTGCCGATACCTGCCCAATAGGCCCCTCAAGGTACTGGATGTGGGCACCGGCCCGGGCAGCATTGCCTGCGCGATGGCGCTTATGGGGCACGACGTCACGGGCATCGACCTGGCTTCGGAAATGGTCGAGCGCGCACGCAAGACGGCGGCCGCCAAGGGACTGAGCATCCGCTTCCTGAACACGCGCGCCGACGAGCTGCCCTTCGATGACGACACCTTCGACGTGGTCGTGTCGCGCAACCTCACGTGGGCCCTGCCCGACCCCGAGCGCACATTCTCGCAATGGCAGCGCGTCGTGAAGCCGGGCGGCACGGTAATCTACCTCGACGGCAACCACTACCTGTATTTCCACGACGAGGAGGCTCGCCGCGCACGTGAGCTCGTGGAGGAGAAAACCGGTTCGCCCCACGGCAAGGAAGGCGCGCTGAAAATCGACTACTCGCTGTGCGACGAAACGGCACGCGACCTGCCCCTTTCGAAGTTCGATCGCCCCGGCGAATGGGACGAGGTCGCGCTTCCCGCCATGGGATTCGACATCATAGGCAAAGAGGTGTTCACCCCGCAGAAGCTCCTGGAACAGGGAGTCTACGACATGGGGTACTACACGAGCTTCCTCATTGCGGCCCGCAACAACAAGCAGCCCGCAACCGCATCCGAACACGCCGAATAGCAGGTCGTATTCCATGGTTCGCTACATCATCAACCGCATACTCTGGCTCATACCGGTCATGCTCTTCATTTCGCTCGTGGCCTATGCGCTCATGTACCTTTCCCCGGGCGACCCGGCGGTCATCTACCTCACGCAGAACGGCGATGCGCCCAGCGACGAGGCGATCGCCGCCATCCACGAACAACTGGGACTCGACAAGCCCTTCCTCGAGCAATACTTCAATTGGATCGTGGGCGTGCTACATGGCGACTTCGGGACTTCGTTCTACACGGGCAATCCCGTGGCAAGCGAAATCGCGAACTACTTCCCCAACACGCTCAGGCTCGCGGCGCTGGGCATGGCGCTCACGCTGCTCATTTCCATCCCGCTTGGCATCGTCTGCGCCACGCACGAAAACAGGTTCATCGACCTGCTGATTCGTTCATGCTCCTTCGTATGCGGCTCGCTGCCTGGCTTCTTCGCGGCCATGATCCTGCTCTACGTGTTCGCCATCAAGCTGCAGTGGCTGCCCACCGTAAGCTCGGGCAAGAGCATCGGCATCGTGCTGCCTGCCCTTACCCTGGCGCTCACCATCTCGCCATCCTACATTCGCCAGACGCGCGCGGCCATCATCGACGAGATGTCGGAAGACTACATCCGCACGCTCAGGGCGCGCGGCATCCGCGAACGCACCATTCTGTACCGCAACGCGCTGAAGAGCGTGCTGCCCTCGCTGCTCACGCTTGTGGGCCTCACGATGGGCGCCCTGCTGGGAGGCACCGCCATCATCGAAATCGTGTGCACGTACCAGGGCCTGGGCAGGCTCGCGGTGAACGCCATCACGAACCGCGACTACCCGCTCATGCAGGGCTTCGTGCTCGTCACGGCCGCGACGTACGTGCTCGTGAACCTCGTCGTGGACATCGCGAACGCCTACGCCGACCCGCGAATCGCAAAACGCATTGAGACCGAACAGGAACAAGGAGGAAACGTTGCGCCGTTCATCAGCCAAAACAGCTAAACGCCGTCGCTTTACGATCTCGGCCAAGGCGCGCTTCCTCTTCTGGTTCACCGTCGTCCTTCTCATGACCGTGTTCGCATTCGTCGCGCCGTTCTTCGCGCCGCACGACCCGTACGAGATCAACCTGGCGAACGTCACCGCCGCGCCCTCGAGCGAATACCCCATGGGCACCGACTACATCGGACGGTGCATCGAGAGCAGGCTGCTCTACGGTGCCGCACGCTCCATCATCAGCGCCTACGTCGTCGTGGCCATCACGCTCTGCATCGGCAGCGCCATTGGCATCATCTGCGGCTACATCGGCGGCAAATTCGACACCATCGTCATGCGCTTCGTCGACGCGGTGCAGGCGTTCCCGTCGCTCATCTTCTCCATCGCCGTTGCCGCCATGCTGGGCGGCGGCATCGAGAACTGCATCATCGCCATGTGCGCCGTGGGCTGGACGGGCTATGCGCGCCTAGCACGCAGCCAGAGCATCCGCCTGAAGGAGCGCCCCTTCGTGGCAGCCGCAAAGATTTCGGGCATGAGCAGGGTTTCCATCCTCGTGAAAACCATCCTGCCCAACGCCCTCACGCCCCTCGTGGTGTACGCGAGCATGCATATCGGCGGCTCGATCCTAAGCTTCGCCGGCCTGTCGTTCCTGGGACTGGGCACCACCCCGCCCTTCCCCGAGTGGGGCAACATGCTCAACGACGGACGCGCAACGCTGCAGGTAGCCCCCTGGACCGTATTCTTCCCCGGCGCGGCAATCGTGATCGTGGTCATGGTGCTGGGCATGTTCGGAGACAGCGTCAACGCGGTGCTCAATCCGCGCGAACGTGAACGAGCGCGATAGAAAGGGAGGCCCGCGACTAGATAGAAAAGCACTACGCAACAACCCTGGGAGAGTTACAAGGAAGGAATGTTTCACGTAATGAAAAAGAAGGCATTGATTGGAGCGGCACTCGCATGCGCCATGACGGCATGCATCGCCCTTGCAGGCTGCAGCAGCGGCACCGCGGATAGCGGAAGCACCGAGCTGAACATCGTCTGCAACACCAGCAACACGACCACCGCGTTCACCCTCGATCCCGCCGTGCAGTATCAGGGCGGCTCTTCGGTGACCCTGGGCATTTGCGAGACGCTCTTCGAGCTCACCGAAGACGAAACCGACGCAAACGGCATCCTCGCCACCGGATACGAGATGTCCGACGACGGCCTGACCTGGACCATCAACATCCGCGAGAACGTGAAGTTCTCGAACGGCCGCGACCTCGACGCGCAGGCCGTGAAGGAATCGCTCGAGTACGAGCTGAATGGCGTGGAGCGCCTGGCTTCCATGCTGAGCGTCTCGAGCATCGAAGCCGAAGGCCAGACGCTCACCATCACCACGAGCACCGCGGTTCCCACGCTGCCGAAGATCCTCTCCGACACGAACCTGCTGGTGTTCGACACCCATGAAGCCGACGACCTGTCGAAGCACATCGTCGGCACCGGCGCCTACATCCTCGAGAGCGTCGACTCCGACGGCAACTGCGAGATGGTGCGCAACGACAACTACTGGCGCGGCACCCCCATCGCCGAGAAGGTGCACTCCAAGTGCGGCCTCGACGCCACGGCCATCGCAAGCGCGCTGCAGTCGGGCGAACTCGACTGGGGCACCGTGGCCAGCACCGACGCAAGCCTGTTCCAGAACAATCCCGAGTTCAAGGAATACTCCTCCACGAGCAACGGCCGCGTGTACTACCTGTACCTGAACCCCAGCTACACGTTCACCCAGGATTCCGCGGTATGCGAGGCGCTCACCTACGCCATCGACCGCGACTCCATCGTGAGCGGCCTCTACGCTGGCGCCGGCGAGTCCGCGTACTCCATCTTCCCCAGCTACTCGCCCTATTACAGCGACAAGAACGACCAGCCGCACTACGATGCGGACAAGGCCAAGAAGATTCTGACTGACGCCGGTTATGCCGACACCGATGGCGACGGCTTCCTGGACAAGAACGGCGAGAAGCTCACGCTGAACATCACCTGCTACTCCGCCAACCAGTTCCCCAAGCTCAGCGAGGCACTGCAGGCCATGTTCAAGAACATCGGCATCGACAGCGAGATTACGGTCTCCGACTCCATCATGGACGACCTGAAGGCCGGCAACTTCAACATCGCCACCTATGGCTACAACACGCTCACCTACGGCGATGCGCTGAACTACCTCGCCCCCGTCTTCAAGACCGGTGGCAACTCGAACTTCACGAACTACTCCAATGCGACGGTAGACGACGCGCTCACCAAGATGGCTGCCGAATCCGACACCAGCAAGCGCATCGAGCTCGCCCAGACGGTGCAGGCCGAGGTGCTTTCCTCGAACCAGTACATCTACATCATGCGTCCGATTACCTACACGTACGTGAATTCCGATATCTCCACCACCCAGACCGTATTTGGCGCCAACAAGACCGTGGGGCTGTACCTCTGGGCCATCGACAAGAACAACTAGCCAAGATACGAGCACCAAGCGCAAGATAGAGGACCGATGAAAACGCTGCTGGATATATCGCACATCGACGTGGCATATGGGGACAAGCAGATCCTCTTCGACGTCTCGCTTTCCGTTTCCCCCGGCCGCATTTGCGGCATCGTGGGCGAATCGGGCAGCGGCAAGAGCACGGTCATCTACTCGACGCTCGGCATCCTGGAGGGCGGCGAGGTGACGTCTGGGTCGATTCGCTACCAAGACCGAAACCTCACCACCCTCCCCAGCTCGCAGCTGCGCCAAGTCCGCGGACGCGACATGGCGCTCATCGCGCAGAACAGCGAGAGCTCGTTCCATCCCACGCGCAAGATCCGCACGCAGCTCAAGGAGCTCGTAGCCTGCCATAAGGGAGCAAGCTACGACGAAGCCGAAGAGCGCATGTGCCAGCTCATGGCCGCCTTCGGCCTGCCGGACACGCACAAGATCCTGAACAGCCGCCCGTTCGAGCTTTCGGGGGGCATGTGCCAGCGCGTCTCCATCGCCATGGCGATGTGCCTGCGCCCGGCCCTGCTCCTTGCCGACGAGCCAACGAGCGCGCTCGATGTGGTTTCGCAGGCCCAGGTGGTGGACGAACTCGCCCGCGTACGCGAAGACGCGAACGTCGCCATCCTCGTCGTGTCGCACAACATGGGCGTCATCTCGAGCTTGGCCGACGACGTGGTGGTGATGTACGCCGGGCGCGTGCTGGAATGCGGCCCCGCCAACCAGGTCATCGAGAATCCGGCGCACCCCTACACGAAGAACCTCATCCGAGCCATTCCCCGCATGGGCAAGAAGGCGCCGCGCAACATCCGCACCAACGGCCAGGACCGCACCCTTGTGGGGTGCCCGTACCAAAACGAGTGCCCCGCATGCGAAGCCGCCTGCAAGGCCAGCGTCCCGCCGCTCGCAAGCGTCGATGGAAACCACATGGCCCGCTGCATCAAGGCCGTTCAGTAGGGAACGTCATGAACATCCTGGAAATCAAGAACATCTGCGTGAGCTACAAGCAGGGCATCCGCCGCGAGCCCTTCCGCGCCGTAGACGACGTGTCATTCGGCCTGAGGCCTGGCGAGCTGCTGGGGCTCGTGGGTGAAAGCGGCTGCGGCAAAAGCACCCTCTCGCGCGCCATCATGGGCCTCGAACGCCCTCATAGCGGCACGATCGAGCTCAAGGGGCAAGCGCTCTCCTACCCCTACGGGAAGAAGACGTATCGCAGCCTGCAGATGGTGTTCCAGATGCCGCGCGACTCCTTCGACCCGAAACGCACGATTGGCGGCAGCATCACCGCCATCCAGAGGAACCTCGGCACGCCCAAGGGCGAAGCGCGCCAGCGCACGCTGGAGCTTCTTTCGTGCGTGGGCCTCGATGCCTCATATGCGAAGAAGTACCCGCACCAGCTAAGCGGCGGCGAGTGCCAGCGTTCCGCCATCGCACGCGCGCTTTCCGTATCGCCCGAGGTTCTCATCTGCGATGAGATTACGAGCGCGCTCGACGTGAGCGTTCAGGCGCAAGTCGTCGAGCTGCTGGCAGACGCATGCGAGAAGACGAACACCGCCGTGCTGTTCATCTCCCACGACATCGCCCTCGTGCAGGGCCTGTGCAGCCGCATCATGGTCATGCACGAGGGAAAGATCGTCGAGGAGGGCACGGCGAGCGAAGTCGTCGAACACCCTCGCAGCGAATACACGCAGCGCCTGCTTAGCGCGGTGCTGTAGCGCGCGAAACACACGCCGCAAACGAAACGGGCAGGTCGCGAGACCTGCCCGTTTTCATGTTCGAAACGTTAGGGCCGAACGCCGCTACGCGTGAATGCGCGTGCCGCTCTTCCCTGCCATGGCATCGCCCGCCTTATCGAGGCTGCCGATGATGCACACGCGACCGGGTCGGCTTTTCGCAAAGCGGATGCCCGCGCGCACCTTGGGCTCCATCGAGCCCTTGCCGAACTGGCCTTCTGCCAGATAGCGCTCGGCTTCTTCGACGGTGATGTCCTCGAGGTCCTCCTGGTCGGGCTTTCCGAAGTTGATGGCCACATGGTCGACGGCCGTAAGGAGGATGAGAACGTCGGCCTTGCAGTCCTCTGCAAGCAGCTCGCCACCCAGGTCTTTGTCGATGACCGCGGCAACGCCCTTGTACGCGCCCTTGTCGTTGTAATCGCGCACGACGGGCACGCCGCCGCCACCCGTGCAGATGACGATGAAGTCGTTGTCGAGCAGATTCAGGATCGACTCCGCCTCGACGATCTTCTTGGGCTCGGGAGACGCCACCACGCGACGCCAGCCACGTCCAGAATCCTCCACGAACGTCTGCTCGGGATGAGCGGCCATTTCGGCCTTCGCCTGCTCTTCCGAAAGGAAGGCGCCGATGGGCTTCGTGGGATTGGAAAACGCCGGGTCGTCGGGGTCGACTTCGGTCTGCGTCACCACCGAGGCAACATGCCAGCGCTTGTAGGCCTTGTGCAGCGCAACGCCAAGCGCCTGCTGCAGGTGATACCCGATGTAGCCCTGGCTCATGCCTCCGCATTCGGGCAGGTCGAGCATGGGAATGCTCGCATCCGCCTGATGCGCGTACGTGAACGCCTTCTGGATCATGCCCACCTGGGGCCCGTTGCCGTGCGTGATGATGATCTCGTTGCCCTGCGTGATGAGGTTCAGAAGCTCGGGCGCGGCAGCGCGAACGCGTTCGATCTGCTCTTCCGGCGTGTCGCCCAGCGCGTTACCGCCAAGCGCCACCACAACGCGCGTATCGTTATCGACGAAAGCCATAGATACCTACCTTCCCGAAGGCTGCTGTTGCGTGATGCAATGAATGTTACCACCGCCGTACACGACCTGCTCGGACTGCACGCCCATGGCCTTGTAGGCGCCCGCGCCCCACTCGGCGTCGTAGATTTCCTGCAGCGTGCGAACCGCAAGCTCGTCGTTCTCGTCGCCATACTGCGGAACGATGACGCCGCCATTCGTAACCAGGTAATTCATGTACGAGGCGATGAGCGGCTCGTCGGCCACGCGCGGTTCGGCGTTCTCGTCGATGTCGATCGAGTCGCAGGCATCCTGCGTCATGAACAGCGGGCGTACGGGCATGGGGAGCTTGTAGACCTTCAGCTTGCGCCCCTTCGCGTCGGTCGCGTTGGAAAGCGTCTCGTATGCCGCATGGCACTCGTTGTAGAAGGGATACTCGGGGTCGTCCGTCCAGATGCAGGCGACAACGCCAGGCTTGATGAACGTGGCCACGTCGTCGATATGACCGTTGGTCTCCTCGGGGTCGATGCCATCCTTCACCCAGATGACCTTCTCGCAGCCCAGGTATTCCTTCAGATGCTCGGTCATGTAGGCGCGCAGCTCCTCGCTCCAGGGCTCGAGGCCCGTAGCGCTAGCCGTGCGACCGGGGTCGAGCAGGCACATATCGGTGGTGATGACCGTGCCCTCGCCGTCGACGGTAATGGAGCCTCCTTCCAGAATCATGCTCTCGGGGCGATACGTGCGCGCACCAGCCAGCTCGGCGACCTTCACGGCAATCTGCTCGTCCTTATCCCAGGGAAAATACAGGCCGTTTTCGAAACCACCGTAGGCGTTGAAATGCCAGTGGTTGGCGCGCACCTCGCCCTCGTCGTTCACCACGAACGTCGCGCACGTGTCGCGGAACCATGCGTCGTCGGTGGTCATTTCCACGACCTGAACGTTCTCGTCGTTCTCGAACACGGCCTTGGCGTTCGCGTAATCGACCTGATTAACGCACATGGTAACGGGCGTGAATTCGGCAATGGCACGCGCAACGGCAGCGTACTGCTTCTGCGCAGGCTTGGCGCCGAACGACCACGTGTCGGTGCGATGGGGCCAGCCCATCCAGACGCGGCTGTGGGGCTCGAACTCGCCGGGCATGCGGAAGCCGTCGGCCTTGGGCGTGGAGATATCTTCGGTAATGGTTTTCATGCTGAAACCCTCTCTCTTGTTTCGGGTGAGGCGGGGCGGGCATACACGCGCCCCGCCAAATAAGCGCAGTGGAAAGCAGTGGCTATGCGACTAGTCAACCAGCTTCGCCGGGTCATCGCATTCGGGATTGGCAAGCCATGCCTCCGAAAGCTCGGGCGTAAGGCCAGCGAACTCGCGCTCGCGCTTGCCGGCGCACATGACACGCATCACTTCGCCGATCGCAATGCCCACCACGACGCCGATGAGCGGGAACAGATCGACGAATCCAACCGTGCCTTCCGCGATGGCGCCAAAGGGAACTACCGTTGCGATAATGGCCAAAACAAGCTCGATGGCGGGGATAATGCAAGCCGCCTTCAGGAGCGCTCCCTTAAAGGGCACGACATAGGTGCGCTTGCGATTCGGGTCGACCTTGCGCAGCTTCAGGAACGCCGGGAAGATGGGGATGTAGGCCAGCAGCAGGAAGCACACGTTCATGCTGAAGATCGACCAGAACAGGCCATCGGAAATCTCCTCGATGGGAATGAGCTGGATTAGCAGGGCAAGCGTGGCCACGATGCCATTCACGATAGCAGCGCCGGCGGGCATGCCGGTCTTCTTCGACTCGACGGCGAACACGGCAGGCATGTTGTTGTGCTTGGCGCCGTATTCGGCGACGAAGTTCACGCCGAACGACCAGCTGGTCATGTTGGCGAACAGGGTTACCAGGAACACGAGCGAGATGACGATGAACAGCCAGGAGTTCTCGCCCAGCATCGTCATGACGGCCACGATCATGCCGAAATCGGGGTCGATTTCCTCGGCGGGAATGGCGGCGCCAATGCCGAAGCTCGCAAACAGATAGATGGCCGCAATGGCGATACCGCCCAAGATGATGGCCTTCGGGATGTCGGTCTTGGGGTCCTTCATATCGCTAGCGAACGTTGTAACTACCTCAAAACCCATGAAATTGAACAAGATAATCGACAGATACTGAATCGAGTTATAACTAGTCAGATCGGGCAGGAAAGTCTCGGCGGACATGTCGTTCGCGAAGCCATAGGTAAGCGCGAACCAGATGCCCATCACGCCCACGGTGACGGCGATGAGAACCTTCAGCACGGCACCGCCGTTCAGGATCCACTCCGAATCGCTCACCTTGAAGAACGACAGGAACACGACGACCCACACGAACGCCAGCTCGATGGCAAGCGTTCCCGCCACGTCGAATTCGATGCCGAAGCACATGGTGATGATGTCGGGGAACAGCGTGCCCAGACTCGCCATCCACAGCGGGAAGTTGATCCAGTAGTACCAACTCACGCGTGCGCCCCATTTGTCTCCCAAGGCGTTGCGCACCCAGTCGTACAGGCCGCCGTCGCCCTCGTACGTCGTACCCAGTTCGGCGCAAATGAGGCCATAGGGCAAGAGAAACGTGATGATGAGGAATATCCACCAGAAGAACTGCTGATTGCCAATAGCCGATGCGGGGGCTGCCGCCTCGGCCACGAACACGACGCAGATAACGGTGAGGATGACGCTTGCGAATGAGAATTTCTTATCAGATGCCATGATGGCTTCCCTTCTCTAGGATGCGGCGGGTCGCCCCGCCGCATGGCAGCATCTACGCTACTTGCCGAACTTGGCGAGCGCCGCTTCGGTTTCCTTGGCGGCCTCGGCGGCAAGCTTCTCGTCGACGGGCGTTACGGGGCACAGCGCGGCCAGGATCGCGCGGATGGAATGCTTGCGGTTCTCGGCCTCCACCCAGCACAGGGAGCGCTCGGGGTCGTCCATGACCTCGTCGACCACTTCCTCGCCGCGCGTGGCGGGCAGGCAGTGCATGAACTTCGAATTCGGATTCGCGAAGTTCATCATGTCCATGGTCACCTGGTACTTCGGATAGAAGACGTCCATGTAGCTCGCGCCCTCGACCTCTTCGTCGTACAGGCCGTACCAGACGTCGGTGTAGATGAAGTCGGCACCCTTGATGCTCTCGATGTCGTCGGAAATGGTAATCGTGCCGCCGGAAACCTCGCAGTTCGCCTGGCCGATGGCAAGCAGGTCGACCTTGTTCTCCACCTGCAGGCCGCCATCGGTGATCTGATGCCCCTTGGGGCCGAACTGCACGAAGTCCATGCCCATCTTCGAGCAGATGAACATGAGCGACACGCATACCTGCGTCGCATCGCCGATGAAGGCGAGCTTGCAGTCCTCGATCTTCTTGCCCTCGGGCAGGTTCTCGATCATGGTGAGCAGGTCGCCCAGCTCCTGAGTGGGATGGTTGTACTCGCTCATGCCATTGATAACGGGAGCGGCAGAGTACTTCGCCAGATTCACGACGTCCTTATGGCGGTCGACGCGAGCCATCATGATATCTACGAGACTACCCATGACGCGTGCGGTATCCTCGATTGACTCATGACCGCCCAGCTGGATGGTGCCAGGGCCGTAGAACTGAGCATGGCCGCCCAGGTCGGTCATGGCCGTTTCGAAGCTGATGCGCGTGCGGGTGGACACCTGCTGGAAGATCATGCCGAGCGTCTTGTTCTTCAGCAGCTGCGGGTACGTGCCGGCCTCCTTGATGCTCTTCTTCATCGCGAGAGCCAAATCGACCATGTCGAGTAGCTCTTCCTTCGTGAAGTCGTTGGTATCCAGATAATCCTTAACCATTTCGTTCTCCCTTTCTTACTCCGAGAACCTGGCGTTCCATGCGGCGGTTCTCTCCCGCCGCCGCAAGCGCATCGAACCCGCGATGCACGCCTCCTAGGCACAGCATCGAAAAGAGCGGCAAAGATGAAAAGAAATAATCGGGATTAATTTGCGGCACGCACCCCTATAACCAAATTAACCCAGCCGCTGAGCTGGGATCAATTTCAACTGGGTTATATCGGGAAAGTCTAAGGGTTTACCGTGCGGGACATGCGATAAACTCTGCTTCAATGGCTGCATCGTTTGGGGAGGATGCGTTTTGAGCCTTGTGTTCTTCACATACACGCTTACGCTTCTAGTCATCTGCGCGCTCAGCGCTTCGGTATGCGTATCCGCGCATCTGGTATGCCACAGGAAGGTATTCCTTTACGCCGCGGGCATGTTCCTCTTCTACCTCTTCGACGTGTCGTTCATCTTCCAGGAAGAGTTCCTCTCGCAGAATCTGGCATTCGACCAATCGCTGTATTACTCGATCAACTACCCCTATCTGAAGATCGTGGCAGGCGGGGGCTTCCTGCAATGCCTGTGGCTCATTGTCTGCGACTACCTCGACGTACGCAAGCACTCGCTCGTCTTCGGGCCCGCAATCGCCTTCGTAGCGGGAAGCCTGGCGGTGCTGTTCGTGCAAGACGCCGCCTGGAGGCAGTTCCTCTACTACTCCATGAGGCAGGCGTTCCTCATCTTCGTGTCGCTGTACTGCATCCACCGCTACCGTCATGCAACCGACCCGGTAGAGCGCATGAGGTTCGAGCGCTTCAAGAAGCCCTTCATCATCTGCTCCATCCTGGTGCTCTGCATTCTCTGCGAGGACTCCATCGTCATCCTCGCACTCAACCCGGGTTTCATTTCCGCCGATTTCCCGCTCTACCTTTCCGAGCGCAACTTCAGCGAGAACATCATGCTCATCTTGCTGGCCTGGTTCAGCATTCGCTCGTCGGCGCATACGCTCGCCATCAGGTTCGAACGCCCGCCCCAACGCGAGGACACGCCCATCGAGCACCATATCGAGGAGCTGCTCCCCGTCTATTGCAAGCGCTACAACCTGTCCGACCGCGAAGGCGAGGTGCTGCACCTCATCCTGCTGGGGCGCGACAACCAGAACATCGCCAACGAGCTCACGCTGGCTCTGGGCACCATCAAGGCGCACGTGCACAACATCCTGAAGAAGACGAACCAGGAAAACCGCGAGAGCCTAAAGCGCGACTTCTGGCGCGGCTAGCGCTTCCCCATCCGGAACGCTCCCGAAAAATGGTTCGGCTCGACGGGGCTGCAGACCCATCGAGCCGATTGCATAAGGGAGGGTTATGCCAAAAAGTAAGGTGGCCGAACCAGGCTATGCCTGCTTGATGTATTCGGCCATATGCTGTGCCGCAACGCGACCCGATGCCATGGAAAGACCCGAGCAAGAGCCGCCGCAGTCATAGTACGGCGTGCAGAACAGGCTGCCGTTTTCAACGCCGCCCACGTACAGGCCCGGGATGGGCTCGAAGTTCACGTCGAGCACGCGGCAGTCGTCGTCGGTGCGAGCGCCGCCGAAGGTATTGAAGGCGCTGGGGTTGTACTCGAAGGCGTAGTACACGCTCGAGCCGTCTTCCACGGGCCACAGGAACTCCTCGCGCTTGAAGAACTCCGTGTCGTTCTTGGCAGCCACCATGGCATCGTACGTCTTCACCGTCTCGGCAAGGTCGGTCAGGCCCGCGGCCTTGGCCAGCTCGTCGATGGTCTTGCCCTCGTAGATCCAGCCTTCGGCCTTGCCCTTTTCCAGGTTGGCCTGCAGGTCGGGAATGGGCGCGTTGAACATCGTCATGGCCGACGTCCACACCTCGGGCGAGCCGATGGACGCGAAGTAGCTCTGGTTGGCCATGGATTCCACCACGTTACCCGAGAAGATGGCGTAGTAGCTCTTCTGATGCAGCGTGGCCTCGCCACCACCGCTCATGGGCTGCTGGGCGAGCATGTACTCGTCGAGGAAGCGCTTGCCAGACGGGTCGGTTACCAGGCCGCCGTAGAACGCAAGCTGCATAAGCGGGTTGGCATTGAATACCGAAAGGGTCGACTTCTTGTTCATGCCGTAGATGTCGTTCATGCCCAGGCCATGGATGCGGTCTTCCACGCCGCCCGCCTCGAGCACCATCTTCTGGCCGTCGCCCGTGTTGTTCTTGGAGCCCATGTTGGCGATCTCGACCGCGCCGTAGACGTCCTTGAGCATGTCCTCGTTGGCCATGTAGCCGCCCGTGCACACCAGCACGGCCTTGGCCTTCACATCGATGACCTTGCCCTTCTGCTCGCACTGCACGCCCTTGGCAACGCCATCTTCCATGAGGATGTGGGTTGCGGGAGCGCCATAGAGGAATTCCACGCCCTGACCCGTGAGGTACTGCTCGACGGGCAGGCCCTTATCGGGCGTCATGAAGCCGTGAACGTCCACGAAGCCCACGTTGTACCGGTCGCCCAGCAGCTGCACTTCCACGCCCATCTTGGCCAGAATCTCGATATCCTCGGCCAGCATCATGGTGCACTTGCGCAGAAGCTTGGCGTTCACCGTCCAGTGGGCGTACGCGATCATGTGCTTGTACAGGTCGACGAGCGTGAACGTCTGGCCAATGGCCGCGGTTCCCTCGGTTTCCACGGCGCACGTGCCCGTAATCTCGTTGAAGTTCGAGTCGGTGGCGTTGCCCGACTTCGTGACGACGAGCACGTTCTGAACGCCCTGCTTCTTCGCCTCGTAGGCGGCGAAGCAACCCGTTGCGCCGGAACCGACGATGACGATGTCGGCTTCGCGCGTTTCGTCGGCGGTCTTGATTTCCGCGGCTTCGCTGGCTGCGGCAGCCTTATCGGAAGCGCTCTTCGACTGCGCGCAACCGGAAAGCGCACCGGCGCCCGCGATACCTGCGAGCGCAAGGCCCGCACCCGTTAGAAAATTACGGCGTGACATTTCGGCCATAGTTTCCTCTTTCCCTCCGTGATACCAATATGGCTCCACCCTATTGCCGCGCGAGCCATACGTGAAATATCGGTTTGCGGGAAAGCGATAAGGGAAACTTATAGTCCGACGTTATAGGCCTCTTCCATGAACTCGATGAATTTCGCCAGGGCTGGGTTCTCGTTCGACGTGAGGTACGCCCAGCCAACCACGATGTCGGCTTTGTAGTCGGGCACATCCAGCACGCAGTAATCGCCGCCAATGGCCTGCGAAACGTCGGTGGGCATGGCTTCCACGCCAAACCCCATCATCATCGTCGCGAGCGCGATATCCTGGTCCTCCGCGCGAATGATGGGCGTTTCCGGGGAATCGGCCAGATACGGGTATGTCTCGTACAGATAGAGGTCGTTCTCGCAGTCGGCGATGATGTGGGGAAACGAAAGAAGGTCGCGCACGGAAAGCCCCTTCGCGTTCGCAAGCGGATGGTCGGCGCTCACGATGAGGCAAAGCGGATTGCCCTCCACGCCCGTATAGGAAACGCCAGGACGCGTCTCGCTGCCCAGCGCCGTGACCATGGTGTCGTAGTAGCCGTCTTGCAGCTCCTGCAGCTGCGTGCGCGAACGCGAGCGGCGCAGCTTGAGGTCGACTTCGGGATAGCACGAGGTAAAATCGCGCAGTGCATCGAAATACGTCGTCTGGCCCGAATTCGCCACGCCCACCGTTAGCTCGCCTGCCGAGCCATCGGCAATGGCGCGAGCGCGTTTCGCCGACTTGTCGAGCGCCTCGATCACGTTCAGCGTGTCGTGGTAGTACGCACGTCCCGCCGCGGTAAGGCGAACGCCCTTCGTAGAACGCACGAACAGCGGGAAGCCCAGCTCATCTTCGAGCGCCTTGATCTGCTGGCTAATAGCCGGCTGCGCAACGTGGCATTCTTCCGAAGCGCGCGTGAAGCTCAGCGTGCGCGCCACCGCCTTGAAGTATTCGAGCTGCGTCGTCCTCATTGCACCCCTCCTCGTTATCGTGCATAGGCATTCTACCCTCGCATGCGCGCAAACGAAAACGGGGCCGCCTATTCGACGACCCCGCACGCAGCACCTCTGGATTATGCGCTACAGCGCGTACTCCACGGGAGCTTCCGTGAAGGAGCACACGGAAGCGGTGCCCTCGGTGAAGCGGAAGACGGTCATGACGCCATCGTCGGCAGAATACATCTGCGTCAGCGCGGGATTGGCCTCGAGCATGGCCACGCGGGCCTCGCGACGCGTATCCTCTTCGACCACGCCACGCAGGCGAATCCACGTGCCCTCGACCATGCCGCTGATGGCGATGTGGCCATTGGCCTTCATCTGGTTGTACACGTCCTTCTGATTGCCGGTGACGATGTACAGGGAGCCTTCGAACTCGCTCACCGCGCCGAAGGGGCGCACCTGGGGAACGTCGCCGTCGACGGTGGCCAGGTAGAACGTACCGCACTTAACCAGATAGTCATGAACCTTTTCCATGGGAATCCTTTCGTGATGTGTCTCTGTTCCCTTGCACAACGTATTAAACGTATATAGGATGGCTCAAACAAGTACGTTATTTTTTGATACCAGTATCATTTACGATACCTAGGAGCATCGTGGAACAGAAAGACCTCTTCGGCATTTGCCCATACGTCACATCCCAGAAAGTCCTTTCGGGGAAATGGTCGCTCTTCATCCTGCACTTGCTGGCAAACGGCCCGCTGCGCTTCAACGAACTGCAGCGCCGCATGCCCGAGGAAATGACGCACACCACCCTTTCCCGCCAGCTGAAGAGCCTGGTGAACAATGGGCTCATCGTGCGCAACGTGCAATCCGACATTCCCCCGAAGGTCGAATACGAACTCAGCGACATCGGCCGCGAATTCAAGTCTGTGCTTTCCGCGCTCGAACTATGGGGCAACAAGTACATCGAGCACCTGAAGGAACGCGCCGAATAGCACCCACCCAAAGCGAACCCAGGCAGCGACGAGCTAGTCGAGAATGCGCCCGTCGAGGGAGATGGTCGCCACGCGCCACGGAATGAATTTTCCGCTCGCCTTCAGGGCCTCCACCGCCGCTTGCTCCAACCCGCCGCAGCAAGGCACCTCCATGCGCACGATAGTCACGCTCTTGATGCCGTTCCCTTCGATGATCTGCTGCAGCTTCTGCGTGTAATCCACCATATCGAGCTTCGGGCAGCCGATGAGGCACACGCGCCCGCCAATGAACTCGTCATGGAACGCGCCATAGGCATAGGCGCAGCAATCGGCGGCGATGAGCAGGTGCGCCCCATCGAAATACGGGGCATTCACGGGCGCCAGCTTGATCTGCACGGGCCAGTTGCCCAAGCGGGACTCGGACGCGGCCCCAGAGGCGCTCACGGGCGCTTCGCCAGCAGCGGAACGCGCGAAGCTACGCACGGCCGCACCCGGGCACCCGCCTCCCGCGTGATGCGCCGAAGCAGAGGCAGCCCGCTTGGCCTTGGCGGCTTCCACCGCAGCCTCGTCGTATGCGGCAGCTTCGCGCTCCACGAACGTAATGGCTCCCGTCGGGCACTCGGGCAGGCAGTCGCCCAAGCCATCGCAGAAATCGTCGCGCATAAGGCGCGCCTTGCCGTTCACAATCGCGATTGCGCCCTCATGACATGCATCGACGCAGATGCCGCATCCATTGCACGCTTGCTCGTCGATTTGAATAATCTTGCGAATCATTTCCAGCTCCTTTTCGTTGGCTTCCACAAGCAGCCTATCCAAATGATTCACGCGCGTATGTTGTCATAACAACATACAGGCCATACGATATAGAGCATCATGTGAACGAACCATTACGGGACACGGTGAGGGGACGACGATGCACGACGCATCCCTATTGACGACATGCGAGCTCTTCGGGGGAACCACCGAAGAGGAAATCAAGTCGATGCTCGGCTGCTTGGGGTCGCGCGTGAAAACGTACCGCAACGGCGAGTACATCCTGCACATGGGCGACATCACGCCCGATGTGGGCCTCGTTCTGGAGGGAAGCGTGTCCGTGGAAAACGTCGACGTATGGGGCGACGCGCGCGTAATGCGCACCTGCTCGATCGGCGAGCTCTTCTGCGAGGAGCAGGCGGCCATCCCCCGTGAACCGCTTCTGGTGAACGTAGTCGCGCGCGAGAATTGCCGCATCATGTTCCTGAACGCAAGCAAGGTGCTTTCCACCTGCCCGCACGCATGCCCACATCACCGCCGTCTCTCGCTGAAGCTCACGACGCTCATCGCACGACGCAGCCTGGGGCTTTCCCAGCAGCTCTTCCACACCACGCCGAAATCGATTCGCGGGAAGCTCCTCTCGTACCTGTCGTACGAATCGGAACGCGCGGGTTCAAGCGAATTCGACATCCCCTTCAACCGGCAGCAGCTGGCCGACTATCTGGGCGTAGACAGAAGCGCCATGTCAAATGAGATTTCCAAGATGCGCGACGAGGGCATTCTGGAAAGCAGCCGCAGCCACTTCGTGCTGAACGCGAACGCCACGCTGTAGGCGCGCTTCAGGCGCTTACATATTCCATTTCATAATGGTCTTGCCCATGGGCTTGCGCGTGTCGGTATCGAATGCGTGAGCGATGTCGCGAATCGAAGCGACATCCACGACCGACCCCACGAGAGAGCACAGGTAGTTCGCCACCTGCGGATGGTCGCAATACAGCTGCAGCGTGCGCTCGAAATCCTCGCGGCCGCTACGACTGCTGCCAAACAGGCGCAGGCCCTTTTCCAGTACCATGCGCGTATTCACGGGCACGGGATTTTCGGACACGCCCATGAGGGAAATTGTTCCCTCGGGCTTGATGGTGTCGATGATCTGGCCAATCGCGGATGCGGCACCGTCGCCGCCACAGCATTCGAACGCGTGGTCGATAAGCGGGGCGTTAGCGGCATCGGTGGTGAGGAACGTCTGGTCGACAAACGTGAAGTCGGAAAGCTTGTAGGCGTTGCGCCCGAATACCACGATGCGCATATCGGGGTACAGTACGCGCAGCACGAGCGACACGATGAAGCCCACATTGCCATCGCCCCACACGCCCACCGTCTGGCGGCGCGCATGGGCAATCTCGCCGAATCGCGTCACGGCATGCACGGCAACGCTCACGAGCTCCGTGAACGCGGCCACCTCGTCGGAGATGGAATCGGGAAGGGCGATGACGCGCGATGCGGGCAGAACCACCAGCTCGCGCATGAAGCCGTCGTACCCGCTGCCGCAGAACTGGCTGCTGCGCAGGTAATTCTCTTTAATGACCTCGTCGGTTTCAACGGGATTGTTCGGAAGCATCACCACGCGCTGGCCTGGCGTGAACGCGCCGCTCGCATCGCAGGCCACACGGCCGATGCCCTCGTGGATAAGCGCCATGGGCAGCTTCTTCGCCATTGCGCGCGCCGAACGACGACCCTGGAAGTAGCGCTGATCGGCATTGCAGATGGAAAGGTGCGTGGGACGAATGACGACATCGCCCTCGCCCACCGATACGTCCACCTGCACGGGCTCGATAGTGCGCGGCGAAACAAGACGGTACACGCAATTAAGCATGATGCGCCTCTTCCTCCTGCTCCATCATCGCACGGGCAATGCGCATGTCGCTGGTGTACGTGAGCTTGATGTTGCTCTCGCTGCCGCGCACCATGGCCACCTGCTCGCCCTTCAGCACGAAGACCTTGCAAGCATCGGTGAGAATGGCCTTCTCCTCGTCGGTGAGCTCCTGGAAGAGCATCTTGAGGCGCTTGGCGTTGAACGACTGGGGCGTCTGGCCCTGGTAGTATTCCGCGCGATTGGGAATGGCTGCGATCATCTGGGAATCGACGCTGTGCACGATGGTGTCGGTTGCGGGCACCACGGTATCGCAGGCACCGTATTCGCGCGCTGCGGCAATGTTCTCGACGATGATGCGGTAATCGACGAACGGGCGCACCGCATCGTGCGTGACGATGATGGTATCGTCGCTTAGGCCGTATTCGCGCTCGATATGCCCGATGGCATTCATGATGGTATCGTTGCGCTCGGCACCGCCAGCCACGATGTCGATGCGATCTTGGAACGCGCCCAGGTAGCGACTCACGATATCGTGCGTCTGCTGCAGCCACGTGGCCGGGGAAAGCACGATGATCTTCGAGAATTCATCGACGAGGCAGAACTTCTCGATGGTATGCACGATTACCGGGCGGTCGCCCATCATCCAAAACTGCTTCGGCTTGTTGGGGTTTCCCATGCGGGTCCCCGAACCACCCGCCAAAATAGCTGCGTATACCATTGAATCCTCTATCTATCGCACGTGACCTGCAAATAATGAGCGCGGGCAAGACCCCGCGCTCCCCCTAACATATTTACGCCGAGGCATTCGGCGCTTTACTTCCCGTGTCGGGTAGCTGAATAATCTCGTTGTTGTAATAATCGACGGCATCTTCGATGGCACCATCGTACATCATCTTGCCCTGCTCGAGAACGATGCCCCTCGTGCAGAACTCCTGAGCGGCCTTCGATTCGTGCGTCACGAACATGATGGTGACGTCTTTGTTCGACATGATGTCGGACATGCGCTCGATGCACTTGGCGCGGAACTTGCGGTCGCCCACGGAAAGCGCCTCGTCAACCACCAGGATGTCGGGCTCGATCGTAGCTGCCAGCGCGAAGCCAAGGCGCGCCTTCATGCCGCTCGAGTACATCTTCATGGGCTGGTCGATGTAGATGCCCAGTTCGGCAAAGTCGACGATCTGCTCTTCCAGTTCCTGGAATTCAGACTTCTTCATACCCAGCACCTGGCTGCGCAGGGCGAGGTTCTCGCGACCGGTGAGCTGGCCGTCGAAGCCGGCGTTCAGCTCGAGCAGCGCGCTCACCCTGCCATTCACGGTGATGGTTCCGCTCGTGGGATGGCTCACGCCCGTGATCATCTTCAGCGCAGTGGACTTGCCAGCGCCATTGCGGCCCACCAGGGCCACGGCCTCGCCCTTCTTCACTTCGAAGGAAAGGTCGTCATTGGCGTTCACCACGCCTACGAGCGAGCGCGACTTCGTGTTGAAGATGCCCAGGAAGCGGCTGCGCTCGTTCTTGTAGAGCTTGTACTGCTTGGTTACGTGCTCGAACAGGATGGCAGTCTCGTTGCTGGTTGCCGTATGGGCATCGCGTACCAGACGCACCTGATGGAGCTTTTCCTCGGCGCTAGAGGGCATCGGACACCTCCTCGTTGAAGTGCTTGTACACGAGGAGCATCACGACGAGCGTGGCGAAGAAGACGATGCAGAAGCACCCGAAGAAAACCGGGTCATCCCAGAACCAGACCTTCTCGCACAGGGCATCGCGAAACGCCGTGACGAAGAAGGTGATGGGATTGAAGAGCATGATGTCGGCCGCCCAGCCAAAGCCCGCGGGCCCCAGAATCTCCATGTTGAATAGGATGCCCGACAGCCAGAAGAAGGGGTTGTTCAGCGCCTTCATGAGCTGGCCGAA
>NZ_JAZZJS010000067.1:0-4888 GCF_056180635.1 Denitrobacterium sp.
GCAGGCACATGGCGACCTGCCTGTGGCCGCACCCGTTGGCGGTGCGCGAGAATATCTCGGCGGCGGCCTCCCAGAGCTCCGGCCTGGTTGGGGCCTTCGGGTGCGACAGCGCGTAGTAGTAGCTCGACCTGGCGAGCCCCGCGCTCTCGAGCAGGTCGGATAGCGGATACTGCCCTGAAAGCTCGCTCACGGCCGCTGCCTTCTCGCGGTTCGAGAGCGCTTCTCCGCCTTCAGGGCTATCGATTTTTTTAGGTAGGCGACCTCCGCCTCGAGCCTCCGGACCTGGCGCTCGAGCTCCTCCTCGCGGGTCGGCTCCTTGGGCGAGGACGGCGTTCCCTTTCGCCTTCCTCGCGACTTCGGCCTGAGCGCCTCCGGCCCGCCCTCCCGGTATGCCTTCATCCAGTTCTTCAGCGGGGTCGTCGAGGCGATCCCGTACTTCGCCATGGCCTCCGCTTTGGTCATGCCCTCGTCAACAACCGCTCGTGCTGCTGCCACCTTGGTCTCAAACGAATACTTGGTGTGCTTGCGCCCCATGACCATCAGCCCCTCGACGCCAACGGATCTGTACGTGTTGATCCATTGTCTCACGGTTTCCTCTGGTATCCCGAGCAGAGCCGCAATCGACGCGCGGCCATGTCCCTCGTCGTACAGCTCAGCCGCGTGCAGCCTCACCCCGACGTCGTGCAGAGCGTTTCCTGCCATAAAAAGGCCTTCCATTTCTCGTGTCCAAGAAATGGGAGGCGGTTCATCTCGCAACCGGGGTCGTTTTACGTATGATCCTATTGGGCCTGATGGGGTGATGAGTGATTTTCAATCAGGTCGATGATGTCCTGGCGTGAGCTCACGCCCAGCTTCTCGTGAATGTGCCGCGTGTGCGTCTTGACGGTATGGGGTGAAATGCACAGGCGATCGGCAATGTAGGTAGCCGATCGTCCGCGTGCGATGTACGAGAGTATCTCGGTTTCACGAGGGGTGAGCCCATGACGCGACGAGACGAGATGGCATACGGATGCCAGGCCCTCATTGAAAGCCGCTGGCTGGTTCACTGTGGGGCGCAGGGTTGCAACGGCGTAGTTGATGACGAGGAAGATGATGATGCCAAGCGGCGCGACATTTCGCGCGATGTCGTCCCCCGCGAGAAGGTAGATGGCGATACCCAGGGGAACGCTTGCGAGTATGATGGCGAGCGTTATCCCGCACAATATGACGCTCGTGTCGCGTGCGACGCGTACAGCTGAGGTGAGGTAAAGCCACATAGTGATGATGCAGCTGCTGAAGCAGGCGCCTCGTCCAAATGCGAAGAAGAGCAGCGACCATGCATCGTTGTTTTGCGAGAAGGCCATCCAGGGTAGGAGGAGCAATGCTGCGCCAGCTGGCAGCACCGCCTGCAGGATGACGTTGAGGCTGAAGCGCCGTGGTGGCCATGCAACCAAAAGAATGGGTGGAATGGCGCAGATGATGCGGAAGATGTATTCGGTATATCCTTGCGGGCCGTCGAGAAAGCCCATGCTTGCCAGCTCAGCCCCGCGTGCGGATCCAGAAATGAGGTAGAAGAGAAAGAGGCCGGCGAGGGGAAAGGCCAGATCGCTGAGGGCCGTGCGGATATGGTTGCGGGAATCGTTGGGCTCGTTCTCGAGTTTGCCCTGGTGCACGGTGTGGAAGAGTGGGATGCAGCCAGCCGCGAATAAGATAGCGTTGTATGCGAATAGCGTCTCGATGGGGATGAACGTGGCGATGATGGCCAGCAGCGCGGAAAGGGCAACGTCCAGCGAAATAACGAGCGTTGCCTCTTTTAGTTCGAGCGCCGCGTGGGCGCTTGCCCATTGGCAGGCGATGACGAACGTGGCAAGGCTCGCGCCGAACGCCGACACGATGGCAACTTGGATGATGCCCGCGGCAAAATGCGATACGGCGATGCAACATATATATAGGACGAGGGCTCCCGCGGTGTGTTCGCGCGTGAAATGGATGAGCCTCACGCGCGCCACCAGTGCAAAGCCACATGCGATAAGGGCGAGTGAGCAGATGAAAGCGAGTTGGAAGTCCTGACCCGTGGGAGCGGGCGCGGGGTGGAAGTCGACGATGAGCATCATCGACGCGAGGAAAAAGCCCCATGCAACGCAGGGCAGCATGGTGCGCGAGGTATGGGGAAGCGCTTGTTTGTTCATGAAACTCCAGGTGGAGGCTGTGACCGCAATACGCACGATTATACGGCACGTCGTCGGCGCGTGTTGCGCTAGCATGCCAAATTGTCTACCTGGCGAGTGTATGGGGATGATGCGGTTAGTCGATGGCAGTGAGACTGGAAAGCTCGGCTGTTTCCTGCGCTCGGCGTTGCATCTTCATGATGGCAAGAATCACGCGATTGAGCTGCGTGAACGTAAGCCTATGCCCCTCTTCGAGCCTATTCCAGAAATACTTTTCCCCTGCGTAGTTGATGATATTCACCACGCGCAGCGCCTCGAGTTCTCCGCGTTCGGTGAGGGCGATGTAGACCGCCTTGTTATCGTTGGGGTGGGCCAGGCGTTGGATCAGGCCGTTCTTGTGAAGCGACTTGGTGGTGCGCGTGGCCGTTGCGTTGGTGAGCATGAGCTGGTTTGCGATGACGCCGATGCGCATGGGAATATGCGTTTCGTACAGACGCTGCAGCACCCTGCATTCGGGAACCGGGTAGCCACTCTGCGTCTTCGTCTCGGTTTCGATGGGTCGCGCGATGGTTTCGAGCGCTGCGACCATGTGGGTTGCGGGCGTCTTGGCGGAAACAACCGCTGGGATGTTCTGGTCGATGGAATGCCCTACATGTGCGATGGCCCTGAAAAGTCGCTGATAGTTTTCATTGCGTGGCGGCCAGCCGAATTGCAGGCGCCCCACGAGCGTCTTTTCCTTCTCATTAATATAGGCGACGCCCTGCGGCGTGATGCTTGCTATGCGCGCACGAGCATCTTGCTCGCTCTCGCGGCGGTGCGTGAACATGAGAGCGTCGAGTTGAGGGAATGCGTTGGCGACAACGTTTGGTTTCACGTGAAGCAATCCGCTGATTTGCGATTGGGGAATCGAGTTCGGGTGCGCGAAGAACAGTTCCGCGAGCATGCGGTACTGCGTCGTGCTGATGACCCCTTCGTCCTCCAGGATGTGGCGCAACGCGTTACGTTCCATGGAAAAGGGAACGAAATACGTCGAGGAAAACGTGCTCTGCTCGTTCTGATGCGGTACTGCTGCCTGCCCCATGCTAGCCCCCTGCCCGTCATTCAGCTATGCAAGTATATTATTACGAAAACACAACATACGCATATCTGATTCAAATATTGTCAACGTTCGGATACGAAATGTAACCATGCCGGTATCGTTTTTCAGGGGCAATGCTGCTCGTCGGCGAATAAAGGCGATTACTCACACATTTTTATAGAATCGTCACATCGAAACGCTTCAACACGACTACACTAGTGTGCGGAAAGAGGAAGGACACTCGAACGCTTGAAAGGAGCACGATATGTGCCAGAACGGTGTCAACACGGGTCAGTATAAGATGATGCTCGAGCAGATTGACGACCAGATTGCCCTCAATCGCAGGTGGGCCCACAAGCTGGGTCATGTCGCCGGCGATGCTGGCTTCGAGAAGACGGGTGAGCTGATGCATCAAGTGCAGCATATGCTCGACGACGCCCGCGCGCTCATTACCGACGCCCAGGATGCGCTGGAAGAAGACGCCGAAGCCGTGGCTAACGTTTCGGTTAAGCTCGTATAAATCCGGTTGATTCTGAGAAAGAGGCGTTATGGCTAACGATCTCATGCGCTTTTCGGTTGCGATGCCCGAAGACCTGCTGGTGGAATTCGACCAGCTGGTAGCTCGCCGCGGTTTGGCCAAAAACCGCAGCGAAGTCATCCGCGACCTCGTGCGTGAGGCATTGGCGGGGGAGCAATGTGGCACGCTCGGCATGGAGGTAATGGGAACCCTTACCATTGTCTACGATCATCATGTGAATGACCTGCGCGACAAAATCGACGGCGTGCAGCACGAGTACTTCGACAATATAGTCTCGAGCACGCACATCCATATCGATCACCATTCCTGCCTGGAGGTTATCATCATCAGGGGAGAGACGGGTCTGGTGCAGGGCATCGCCGACTTGATTCTTGGCTTGAAGGGCGTGCAAACGGGGCGCCTTGTGCTCACCGCAACCGGTGGGCGCGTATATTAGCTCCCATCAGAGCAACTGCATACATATATATGTAAGGCGCCCGCATGCGGCGCCTTATTTTCGAAAGGGAATGTGATGGACGAAACGGTACTGCTGGGCCATGGCAGCGGCGGAACGATGATGCGACGCATCATCGACGAAGTGTTCTTCGAGGCATATGGCGGTGACGAGCTTGCCGCGGGCAACGATGCGGCTGATTTGCCCCTTCCCGCGAAAGGCGAGCGCCTGGCGTATTCCACCGATAGCTTCGTCGTGACGCCTCATTTCTTCCTGGGCGGCGACATTGGCCATTTGGCTGTGTGCGGCACGGTGAACGATGTTGCGACGAGCGGTGCCGTGCCGAAATACCTCTCGTGCGGCTTCATTCTGGAAGAGGGATTTCCCATGGCCGACTTGAAGCGCATTTGCCAGAGCATGGCAGATGTCGCGAAGGAAGCGGGCGTGCGCATCGTCACGGGCGACACCAAAGTGGTGAATCGCGGCCACGGCGATGGCGTCTACATCAACACGAGCGGCGTGGGCTTCATTCCGGCGGGACGCGTGCTTGGCGGGCAGCTCTGCAAGCCCGGCGATAAGATTCTTGTTTCGGGTACGTTGGGCGATCATGGCATCACGATCATGAGCTGTCGCGAGGAACTCAGCTTCAAGGCCGACCTTCAAAGCGACGCCGCCCCCTTGAACCATCTCAT
>NZ_JAZZJS010000068.1:0-13548 GCF_056180635.1 Denitrobacterium sp.
AGCGCGCACGTGGCGACGATGGCGATGGCCAGGCCGGTCTTCATGGTCTTACGCGCGAAGCCGTCGTTCGTGCCCTTCAGGTAGTAGTAGGCCGCCACGGCGATGGCGCAGAGCCCGCCTATGACCAGGGCGGCGGTTACCGTATGGAAGTAGCGCAGGCCCGTCGTTGGATTGAACGCCGCGGCGAAGAAATCGGTGAGCACCGCCTTGGAGCCATCCGCCGCAAGCTCGGCGCCTGCGGGGGTCTGCATCCACGAGTTCGCAATGAGGATCCACAGCGCCGAGAGGCACGAGCCGAACCACACGAGCCAGGCCGATACGCAGTAGAACTTGGGCGACACCTTGCCGCGCCCGAACAGGAGCACGCCGAGGAACACCGATTCCAGGAAGAACGCGAAGAGCGCCTCGGCGGCCAGCGGGGCGCCGAATATGTCGCCCACGAAGCGCGAGTAATCGGCCCAGTTGGTGCCGAAGGCGAACTCCATCGTGATACCCGTTGCCACGCCAACCGCGAACGTGGTGGTGAAGATCTTCACCCAGAATCGCGCGGTAGCTTCATCGGAGGCATCGCCCGACTTGTACGCGCGCGTTTGCGCGAGGGCCATGATGAGCCCCAGGCCAATGGATAACGGCACGAATAAGAAATGATATGCCACGGTGAATGCGAATTGGAACCGCGACAGGACGACAACATCCATCCCTACCCCTTTCAGCCCACCTGCTCGATAGTGTTCAGAATATCACGGAATCTGCACAATTCATACCGCCGCAAATAGAAGCGGCGCGATAGAGATTCCATCGCGCCGCAGAGGATGTATGGGAACGCAGGCTATGCCTTCGCTGGAATCTCCAGCTTGACGTCGTGAGCCGCCGCGCAATCCTGGCCGTCGCCGAAGATGAGATCGTGCTCGAAACCGGTGAGCTTGGCACGCGCCTGATCGCGCAGGTTGTTCACGCCGATGAAGAACTGGCGCATCATGGCCACCAGCAGGTAGCGGCCCTTGGGAGAAAGCGTGATTTCGCTTTCGTTGTTCACGTCGAACGCGCCAACGGCCGTCATGAAGGCCATTTCCGCGGGCAGTCCACGCTCAACCGATACGCCGAAGTCTTCCTTGAACTGCTTCTTGTCGAGACGCAGGCCAAAGAGCTGCATCATGAAGCGATAGCGCATGAGGTTGCGACGCGAGAACTGCTGCATGTCCTTCACGGACAGCTTGCCCGCAGGAACGACCTCGTTGTACTCGGTGACGCTGAACGTGTTCACGTACAGGCGGCCGTTCAGATACGTGATGCCGCCGCTTCCAAGCGCGGGGTATTCCTCGTAATCGACCACGTACTCGTCGATCATATCGCCAGCAGAGCGGTCGAACGTCCAGGCGCTCGACATATCGAATCCACCGTCGGTGAGGGCGCGCCAGATGATGTCGTAGAAACGCGCTTCGCGGCTGTAATCGACCGCACCCACGGAAGCAGCCAGGGAACGCTCGACCGAAGGCGACGCCATGAGCGGGTAGAACGTCGTCTGCGTTGCACCGCTTTCCAGAACGTATGCCAGGTCGGTAAGGAGCATCTCCTCGGTCTGGGCCGGGAAGTTGAAGATCATGTCGACGTTCATCGACTGGAAGTACGGCGAAGCCACCTTGATGCGCTCGAAGATTTCCTCGTTCGTGCCGTACTTTTCCAAACGACCCATCTGCTTGAGCAGGCCGTTATCGAAGCTCTGAACGCCCACCGAAAGACGCTGCACGCGGCCTTCCAGTTTCTCCAGGTACTCGGGGATGAGGTGGTTCGGGTTCGTTTCGCTGGAAACCTCGCGGATGGAGAACAGCTCGCGTGCGAGGTCGATGGTGCGGCACAGCTCGTCGATCATGATGGTGGGCGTGCCGCCGCCCACGTACACGCTGTCGAAGTCGTAGCCCTTATCGGCGAGCATGCGCATTTCAGTACGCAGGTTCTCGAAATACGGCTTCGCGCGGTCTTCCGCGAAGGGAAAGCGATTGAACGAGCAATACGGGCACAGGCGCTCGCAGAAGGGCACGTGCATGTAGAGCATGTAGCGCTTCCCCGGCTGAGGTCCCGGAATATCACGCTCTTCGCAGGGGGAAAGCTTCAGGAAATCATCCATGAACGCGCGAACGACGCGCGAGAGAATTCGTTCTTCAAGCATTGTCGAAATCCTTCTGTACACACAGGGGACGCTTGCGCGTCCCCGTACTTACCTACGTTGCCCCCCCCTGATTGAGCTGTTAGTCCCAGGAAGCACGCCCCGCGGCAGCCTTCGCGCCAATGTCGGTGCGCAGCTGCTTGCCTTCGAAGTTGATGCGGTCGCATGCTTCGTAGGCGCGCTCGCGCGCCTCCTCGAACGAGCTGCCAAGTGCAACAACGTTCAAGACGCGGCCGCCGTTGGTGATGAGCTCGCCATCGGCGTTGAATGCGGTGCCCGCATGGAACACCGTCACATCGGGCAGCTGCTCGGCCTCGTCGATGCCGAGGATGACCTTGCCCTTCTCGTACGCGCCAGGATAGCCCTCGCTGGCCAGGACGACGCAAACCGCCCATTCATCGCGCCAGGAAAGCTTGATGCTTTCGGGCTCGCCCTTTGCGACGGCTTCCATGATGTCCACCAAGTCGCCTTGCAGACGAGGAAGGATGACCTGCGTTTCGGGGTCGCCGAAGCGGGCGTTGAATTCCAGCACCTTCGGGCCTTCGGGCGTGAGCATGAAACCGCCGTACAAAACGCCGCGGTAATCCTGCTCGAAGGGCTCGCGCGCCGTTGCAGCGGCAGCCTCTTCCATGACCTTCGTCATGGCAGCCAGCTCTTCATCGGTGACGATGGGCACGGGAGAATACACGCCCATGCCGCCCGTATTCGGACCGAGGTCGCCATCGTAGGCACGCTTATGATCTTGCGCGGTGGCCATGCAGAACGCCTTGCCGCCGGAAACGAATGCGAGCAGCGAGCACTCGGGGCCCGTGAGGCATTCCTCGACGACCACGCGGCTGCCAGCTTCGCCAAATGCGCCGGTGAAGCAGCTGCGCACCGCGTCGACGGCCGTCTCGACGTCGCCCGCCACGATAACGCCCTTGCCTGCGGCCAGGCCGTCGGCCTTCACCACGATGGGAGCGCCCATGTCACGCACGTACTGCACGGCAGACGCTTCATCGGTGAAGGTGCCATATGCAGCCGTGGGAATGTTGTTGTCCTGCATGAAGCGCTTGCTGTACGTCTTGCTGCCCTCGAGCTGGGCACCCTGGGCGCTGGGACCGAACACGAGCACGCCCGCTTCGCGCAGCACGTCGGCCATGCCGGCCACAAGAGGAGCCTCGGGGCCAATGACCACCATATCGATGTCGTGATCGCGGCAAAAACCCGTGAGGGCGTTTCCGTCGGTAATGTCGAGACCGGAAACGTTTTCGGCAACCTGTGCCGTACCGCCATTGCCGGGAGCAGCATACAGGGTGCTGCAACGCGGCGAACGAGCCAGCGCCCAGCAAATGGCGTGCTCACGTCCACCGGACCCCAGTACCACGATGTTCATGTTGTTAGCTCCTTCTTCCATTCACGATGATAGGTGAACATAACATACGGCTTCGCTCCCTAGGGGGGCGAAGCCGTTACAGTCTTACGAATACCAGCCGCGGAAAATCGTCTGGTCGCGGTCGGGACCGACGGCGATGATGCTCATGGGCACGCCGACCTTTTCCTCGAGGTACGTGACGTACGCCTGTGCGTTGGCCGGCAGCTCCTCGAACGTGCGGCAGCCGGTGATGTCCTCGCCCTTCCAGCCGGGAAGCTCCTCGTAGATGGGCTTCACGTGGTCGGGATAGAGCGCCGTCTGCTGCATCGGGAAGTAATCGTAGCGCTTGCCGTCGGCTTCGTAGCCCACGCACACCTTGATGGTGTCGAACGCGGAAAGCACGTCGAGCTTGGTAAGCGCCATGTCGGTGAGGCTATTGCAGTCGGCAGCGTAACGCGCGATAACGGCGTCGAACCAACCGCAGCGGCGCTTGCGACCGGTGGTTACACCGTATTCGCCGCCGATTTCGCACAGGGCGTCTCCATCTTCGTCGAAGAGCTCCGTGGGGAACGGACCGCTGCCCACGCGCGTGATGTACGCCTTGGAGATGCCGATGACGCGGTCGATGGCCTTCGGGCCAACGCCCGTGCCGATGCATGCGCCGCCCGCGCAGCAGCTGGAGCTGGTGACGAACGGGTACGTACCATGGTCGATGTCGAGCAGCGTCGCCTGAGCGCCCTCGAAGAGAATGTTCTTGCCCTCGGCCAGCGCGGAGTTCAGAAGCTGCGCGGTTTCGGCCATATGCGGGCGGATGATGTCGGCGTACGGAAGGTACTCGTTGCAGATCTGGTCGACCGTGTAGGGGGCCAGACCATACACCTTCTCGAGAATCTGGTTCTTCAGCTCCAGGGCCGTTTCCAGCTTCTGGCGGAAGATGTGCTCGTCGAGCAGGTCCTGAATGCGGATGCCCGTGCGCGCGGCCTTGTCCTGGTAGCAGGGGCCGATGCCGCGGCGGGTGGTGCCGATTTCGTTCTTGCCCAGGCGCGTTTCGGATGCGCCGTCGAGGTCGATGTGATACGGCATGATGACATGCGCGTCGCAGGAAATTACCAGGTTCTCGCACGAGATGCCCTGAGCCTCGAGCTTCGCCATTTCATCGACGAGCACGCGCGGGTCGACCACAACGCCGTTGCCGATGACGGGCGTGATGCCCTCGTACATGACACCCGAGGGGATGAGATGCAGCGCGAGCTTCTTGTCGCCGTGGATAACCGTATGACCGGCATTGTTACCGCCCTGATAGCGGACTACGTAATCGAAATCCCGCGAGATGAGGTCGGTGATTTTGCCCTTGCCTTCATCGCCCCACTGGGCGCCGACGAGCACGGTGCTGGGCATGGTACTTCCTTTCCTTAGAAGAAAAAGCGGAGGTTATCGCGAGCGCCCCAAACACCTGCGTTTGAGCTGAAAACGCCCTGCGCCTAACCCGCTATGCACAATCGCCCATTATATATGACAGGTCGACCACATGAACCCGCTCGGACACATCTTGCATAAGCCTTACAACTTCCCTATGACAGGTGAGAACGATGACCTGCCTGCGCTGGGCGAGGAGGGCCAACGCACGCGCGGCGCCCTTCCTGCGCGAGGCGTCGAAGTTCACCAGAATGTCGTCCGCAACGATGGGAACGTTTACGCCCACGTTACGCGCCGTCATGAGGAGCGCGATGCGAAGGCTGAGGTAAAGCTGCTGGCACGTGCCCAGCGAAAGCACGTCGATGGCGCAGGGTTCGCCATTGGCGCGCACCGCCTCCAGCGCGCCCTCGCTGCTGATGCGCACCTGCGACCACGCCCCATCGGTCATGAGCGAGAACAGTTCGGAGGCCTGGCGGTACACCGCCGGCTGGCTGTCGCCCTCCCATGAGGCGATGGCCTGCTCGAGCATGCGCCGCGCCAGAAGCAGGCGCGCGTAGTCTTCCAGCGCATCCTGCATGCGCGTACGCAGCATGTTCTGCGCGAGCTTGGCCTCGTCGAACGACTTGGCATGACGTGCCTGCCCCAGGGTTGCCGAAAGCTCGCCGTAACGGGCATTCACGCTTTCCATGGTGCGAATCTGGGCGTCGCGCTGCTCGGTGCGCAGGCGCAGGCGCTCCTCGATTACGGAAAGGGGCGCGTCGTCTTCCTGCCCCAGCTGGGTATACGCTTCGTGGCTATCCGCCTTGCAACGCTCGAGCGACCGTTCGAGCGACGCGCGCTGGGATTCGATGGACTGGCGGCGCTGCTCGAGCACGGTGGCTTGCGCACGCAATTCCGCCGTTTCATCGAGCAGGGCGCGAGCGCGACGGAGGCTGCCCTTCGCGCGCTGCATTCCCGCATCGGCGAGATACGCCTCCACCTCGCGGCGATGCTCCTCCAAGGCCTCTTCGCTCACCTGGAGCTTTCGCTTGTCCTTCTGCATGACAAGCTGTGAATCGCGCAGGCGCGCGGCAACGTCTTCCTCCATGCGGTTCGGGCGGAAGAGCATCACGATGGCCGCGAGCGCCATGATGACGGCCGAGACCACAAGAAGGATGCCGAGCGTGGTGATCGACAGGCTGGCAATATGGCGTCCGCGCACGAAGACGTACGTTCCCGCCACCGCAAACAAAATGGGAAGCACGGCGGAAAGAGCCAGCTGAAGGCGCTTCTGACGCGTGGCCCTATCCTGGATGCGCTTGACGTCGTCAGCCTCCTGAAGCGCTTCGTGGCCAGCCTCCGAAAGCGCGTAATCCTGCTTCGCGAGCGCCACGCTATGCTCCAGGCGATTGCGTTCCTCGGCCATATCGTCGAGCGAGTCGCGCATCGTGCGCTCCTCCACGGCATCGAAGCGCAGGTAGCGCTCGTTACGACGCCGATCAAGCTCGCGCTCTTCCGCTTCGAGCTGAGCTTCCTGCTCACCGAGCGCTTCAAGGTCGTCCGTTAGGCGTTCTACCTGGTCTTTCGAGTGCAAAAGCGTTTCTCGCTGAGCGGTGATGGCCTCGATTTCCTGATTGAGGCGCACCACGGCGCGCTGCAATTCGACCCTGCGCTTGGCAAGCTCGGCCATTTCGCCGTCTTCGCGACGGTAGCGGGCAGCCTGCGCCTGAGCCTCCTTCACCTGCTCGCGCACCTCGTCGAGACGCGCCTGGATATTGGCGATGGAATGCGGCTTCGAAGCCGCACGCGAGAAGCAATCGGAAAGGGACGTATTCAGCGCGCGCACCGCTTCCGCAGGCGACGATGCCGTGCCCGCGCCGGCGGTTAGCAGGCGCGACGTGACATCGCCCACATGCCCGAGGCTGCGGAGCTCGTCGGAATCGAGCGAGAAGATCGTGCCGTACGTTTCGGCGTCGATGTCGTCGATGACATGCGGATGCGGGTCGGGCTTGATGCCCTCGGCATTGCGCACGCGCGTGCACCTGATGACGCCTTCGCCTTCCACCTCGTCAAACTCAAGCGTCACCGCGCGCTCGGAATGCGCGGGGCGATACGTGTTGCGATTGGCGCGCGCATCGGGCCAGCCGAACAGCACTCCGCCAATGGCCGAGGCCAACGTGGTCTTACCCGACTCGTTCGGCCCATACACCACGTTCAGGCCAGGCTCGAAGGGCCCCACCTCGTGGCGCGCAAATGCACCATAGGCGTCCATGATGACGCGTTTCAGGAAATGAGTGCCCAGCCGATTAGTCATCGTTGGGACCTCCCAGCAAATCGAGAACCTCTTCTTCGGCCTCGCGAATCAAGCGATCGATATTGCGCACGCATGACGATGGAAGCTGCAGGCTATGAGCCAGAAACTCGCGCTGAAGATAATCGACCTGACTGCACGGGTCGACTTCCATGCGCGCAGACTGAGCGAGCAGCGCCGAAGGGAACAGCCCCTCGGACGCGAGCGCCTCGCGGTCGACGGGCTGGCGCGTGCGGTCGATGAGGGCGTCGCAGAAAAACGCAGGGTACGCGTCGTTGATCTGCTGGCGCAGGTCGTCGACCACGCCGGGATGGCGCAGGATGCCATGCAACGGCGTCTTTCCCACCAGCGTTACGCGTTCCACCATTTCCTCGCACTGCGCGTGACCGTTCGCAACGAACAGCTCGCGCATGATGGCATCGTGGCAATCGGTGAGCGTGGCGCACTCGGTGATATCCACCGTGAGCTTCTGCCACACCACGCTGGCCAGGGGAACGAATTCCGCCTGATTGGGTGCATCTTCCTCGAGCGTGACCACGTAGCAGCCACGCGGGCCCGTTTCCTTGATGTCGCGCCCCTGGATGCACCCGGAAAACACCAGATGCGGGTCGGTGGGCGTATCGAAATACGGTTGGTGGATATGGCCCAGGGCCCAATAGTCGAACCCAGCCGCACGCAGCTCGTGCGGGTCGGTGGGGGCCTTGATGTTGTCGAGGTGGAGCCCCGTATGCAGCACGCCTACGCCAAATGGCGCACGCACGCCCAGCGCGCTTTCCGCTGCAGCCTTCGTAATGCCCGCAGCGAGGTTCTCGTCGGACGAAACCGTCTGATTGTAGTAGCCGCGCCCGCCAAGCACGCACAGGGGCTCGCCGTTGCGCTCGTACAGGAAGAAGCCAGGCTGCGACGCCGGGAACATGTGAACGTTATCGGGCAGGCTCACGTATGAGTTCTGCCAGCTGGTATACGGATCGTGATTGCCCGTACAGAAGTACACGGGGATGCCCGCCTGGGAGAGCTTCTTCATGCCATCGGCGAAATGCAGGACGTCGCGATACGAAGGCTGCGCGGCGTCGAAGATGTCACCCGCGATGGCCATGAAGTCGACTTCCCTATCGATGGCTAGATCGATAAGGCGATCGAACGCCTCGGGGATGGCCTCCACCATGCGGTCCGCCCATGCGGGCGAGAGGGCGCGCAGGCCCCGGAAGGGAGCGCCCAGGTGAAGGTCGGCGGTATGGATCCATGTAATGCGCTTGCTCATAGACAGAGTGTAGCGCACTCAAGCGCGATTAGATGCCCCCGAATCGACTGTCGTCGATGAAGTTGCCGAATGCAGTGTTCTCGGCGGACCAGGAAAGCGTGATGTCGCGCGTGGCGCCGTTACGGTGCTTGGCCACGATGAGGTTGGCCGTGCCCAGGTCGGGGCGCTCATCGGATTCCGCTTCCACTTCGTCCATGCTTCGGTCGATGAACATAACGATGTCGGCGTCCTGCTCGATGGAGCCCGATTCACGAAGGTCGGAAAGCATCGGTCGCTTGTTCTTGCCACGCTGCTCGACGGCACGGGAAAGCTGCGACAGTGCGATTACGGGCATGTCCATTTCCTTGGCCAGAACCTTCAGACCACGACTGATTTCACCAACCTCGACGGCGCGGTTGCCGTCTTTGCGCGCCTGCGGCGGGTTCATGAGCTGCAGGTAGTCGACGATGATGAGGCCCTTTTCCTTGTTGCGGAGCTCGCGACGTGCCTTGGCGCGCGCTTCCAGAATGGAAAGCGAGGGCGTGTCGTCGATGAAGAGCTCGACGCTGGAGAGGCGCGTGATGGCGTCGGCCAGAGCCTGCCAATCGGATTCGCCCAAGAAGCCACCGCGCACCTTTTCGAGGCTGATGCGCGCTTCGGCGCAGAGAATACGCTGCACCAGCTGGGACGCACTCATTTCCAACGAGAAGAAGGTGGTGGGGAAACCGGCTTTCGCCGCGTTCGTTGCAAGGTTCAGAGCGAACGACGTCTTGCCAACGCCAGGGCGCGCGGCGAGGATGACGAGATCGCCGCCACGGAAGCCGTGGAAGAGGTTGTCGACGTCGGTGAAGCCAGTAGGAACGCCAGCCATATGCGATTTCTGCTCGGCGAGCTTCGTGATGTCGTCGAACGCTTCGGTGAGCAGGGTGTTGATGGGCGAGAACGACGAGGAGACACGCTGCTCGGTTACGCCGAAGAGCGTCTTTTCCGCACCCTCGACCACTTCGTTCAGGTCGTCGGGGGCGTCGTAGGCCATCGCCGTGATCTGCGCGGAGGCGCGAATGAGGTCGCGCAGGATGGAGGTGCGCTTCACGACATCGGTGTGCATGATCCAATTCGTGAGAGCGAACGTGTTGTCGGCCAGGTCGACCAAATACGACTTGCCGCCGGCTGCTTCCAGCTGACCGGCAGCACGCAGATTTTCCGCCAGGGAAATTTGGTCGATGGGCAGGTTGCGCGCATGCAGCTCGCACATACTGCGGAAGATGATCTGATGGGAAGGACGGTAGAAGTTTTCCGGGATGAGCTTTGAGGCGACTTCGTCGATAGCTTCCTGGTTGAGCATGCACGCAGCGAGAACCGACTGTTCGGCCTCGATGTTATGAGGAGTTTCCTTCGATCCGCCCTTGGAAAGAGCGGGTTCATTGTACTCGGGCATGCGCTTCCCCTATTTCCTTCTACTCAGTGTAACTCCGACATAGTACACCAGATTGCATTCCAATATAACCGCTGTTCAAGTGGCATTTTTGTGGTCGAATCACGGTGCTGTGTTTTCCACAACGGCAAAATGAAAACCCCCTTGGCACTACCTGTGCCTTCGGGGGTTTTCCACATTTTCCACCGCGCGAGACAGTGGAAAAGAAATTTGGCTGAACTATTCAGCGGCCTCTTCGGCAGCCTCTTCTTCAGCAGCTTCCTGCTCGGGAGCTTCCTCGATGATGCCAGCTGCGGCAGCTGCGGCAGCGATGGCCTCGGGGTCGCCAACGATCATCTTGATCGTGGCCTTGATGTCGCGATGCAGGGAGACCGTAGCCTCGTGCTCGCCAGCCGTCTTGATCTGAACCTTGAGGTCGATCAGGCGACGGTCGATTTCCACGCCCAGCTGATCCTTCAGCGCGTCGGCGATCATCTGAGCGGTGACGGAACCAAAGAGCTGGCCCTCTTCGCCCACGCGAGCGTCGATCTGGACGGTGGTGCCGTCGAGAGTTTCCTTCAGCTGGTTGGCGGTAGCCGTGCGGGTCTCTTCGCGCTTGGCGATGTTGTGACGGCGCATTTCCAGCTGCTTCAGGTTACCCTTCGTGGCCCTGACAGCCACCTTCTGCGGGAGCAGGAAGTTGTTGGCGAAACCGTCGGCAACTTCGATGACGTCGCCTTCGACTCCCCTCCCCTTCAGCTCTTGAAGCAAAATAACTTTCATGGCTATCCTTTCGAACTAACCGCGATTGCGGCGGTCGCCACGGCCGCTGATGGACGGCACGGCGTACGGCATGAGAGCCATTTCGCGGGCGCGCTTCACGGCGTTCGCGATGTCGCGCTGATGCTGGGTGCAGGCACCCGTGACGCGACGAGGCTTGATTTTACCGCGGTCGGTTACATATTTACGCAGCATCTGGGTATCTTTGTAGTCGATGTACTCAGTGTTTTCCTTGCAGAACTGGCAGTACTTACGACGAGGCTGCTTCACGTAATCAGACATTACATACCTCTTTCGTGATCCCTAGAACGGGATGTCTTCATCGTAGACCGAAGCATCCACCGCAGGCTGGGGCTGCGCGGGGGCTGCAGCAGGCTGACTGTAGCCGCTGTTGCCACCAGCATAACCACCGTTGTTGTAGCCGCCATTGTTATAGCCGCCGTTGTCGCCACGCGGGGTCATGAATTCGATTTCATCGACGATGACCTCGAGTTTGCTGCGCTTCTGACCATCGCGTTCCCACTGGCTCCAGCGAAGCTTGCCTTCGATGGAAACCTTGCTTCCCTTGTGCAGGAAACCGGAAATGCTCTGGGCACGCGAGCCGAACATGGTGCAGTCGACGAAGTTGGGGTAGTCTTCCCACTCGCCCGTCTGCGGGTTCTTGCGACGATCGTTCACGGCCACGCCGAAGCCCAGAACCGCCATGCCACTGCTGGTCTGGCGAAGGTCGGGGTCGCGCGTGAGATTGCCGCTGATAACAACTCGATTGATGCTCATAGTCTCTTCCTATCCTTGCTTAGAGGGCGAACCCTCTCCGAACAAATACGCTTAGTCGCGGTCGGCGCGGCACACGATCATGAAACGCTTCACGGCATCGGTAATGCCCAGCACGCGATTCAGCTCTGCAATGTGTTCGGGTTCTGCATGGAAGTTTACGAGCGTGTAGTCACCCTCGTTCAGACCATCGATTTCGTACGCAAGCTTGCGCTTACCCCACTCCTCGGTTTCATCGATCACGCCGTTGCCTTCGGCAATCGTGTTCGCGATACGCGTGGAAACGTTGGTACGGGTTTCTTCGTCGATCGACGGAGCGACGAAATACAGCAATTCATAAGCCTTCATCAGCTCACCTCCTCCTGTGGACTTACGGCTTCGGGCATTCATTCTCTTCCCGAAGCAGGAATAGCTTTGTCATACTAACAAACGCATATTGCACACGCAAGCACACGTGTGGGGCCTTCCACAAAACCTGCAGCCGTAACCCGAACGGTTTCCTACAGCATGCACGGACGCTCTAACAATGCGATGCGAGAAAAGTCGCACCAGGGTCGCATAAAAATAGCGGCCGGATAACCAGCCGCTAACCATAGGCGATTTGCTATTCCGCAGGCTCTTCCGCAGAATCCTGCGCACCCTCTTCGGCTTCGCCTTCAGCGGGCTCGGGCACATCGGGCGTGAGCATCATGAAGTTCGGCGCCGGCCCGATGTACACCGGCCGCGAGGTGACCTTGGGAAACTCGCCCTCGGCCTTGGCTTCTTCGTACAGGTAGCCGATTGCATAGCCTTCGGGCTCGCCCGAAATGCCGCCCTCGGCAATGAGGGCGTCCTTCGTGCCATCGTCGGTTTCCACGTAGCCGTCGTAGCAGAACGCGTACGCATCGGCGCCGCGCACATTCTGCACGGTGTGGCGCGCCAGGTTGAAGCACTGCTGCGTATCTTCCGCAGGGTGCGACTCCAGGAACAGGTTCTCCTTCACGGCAAGCGCGGTGAAGGGAACGACGTCCTGGCCCGACTCCAGGCGCTCGCGAGCTTCCTTCAGCGAGGCGATAAGGACAGCCTGCAGGCGCTCGGGGATTTCGGGAATGTTCTCGAGCGTATCTTCAACGATTCTATCGGCCATGGAGCCTCTCCTTTCGGGCACCCAGCGTACGCGCCGGTGTTCTCTTTGCTTGTAGTATAGGTTATTTCAAACACGCGGTTTTGAATAAACGGCGAAGACAAAAAACGCATTTGCCGTATCGCGTTCCAATGCTGTATACTTCGTTATCGCTGCTTTCGCAGTAGCACATTCGGTTATGGAGAGATGTCCGAGCTGGCCGAAGGAGCACGATTGGAAATCGTGTATGCCCCAAAAGGGTATCTGGGGTTCGAATCCCCATCTCTCCGCCATGAACATTATGCAGGTTCCGAAAGGGACCTGCTTTTTTATTTCCCGATCGCGCCGTCCTGCCAGGGATGCCCTTCAGGTCACCCGCTCCGCTGTTCGCTCGGTTTCGCCCCTCGACGGGGCGAAACCATCGCTCATGCGCTGCGCTGGTTCATGCCTTTACTTGCACTCAGCTAAGCTGAGCGCATTAGCTGGCGTTCACAGTGACCTTGCGGGCATCCCCGGCAAGACGACAATCACCAGCATAGAAGCGAACCCTCTCCGCCACCCTCCCATTCGCATGGCGGAGCGCTGGTAGGCTCTTCGGGTGGGCTTGGGATAAATTATCGGGGCATCGAATCTTTCCTTTTTTCAGAAAAGGCACTTTTCGATAGGTGGCTCACGCGGATTTCAGCTCGAGCCTCTTCTCCAACTGGGATTATGCGATAAAAACGTCACGCGCACCCCTTCCTTTTCCGGAAAAGAAAGGGGCAGGGACGACGGGCCACGCGCTCATCCGAACAATTACCCAGACAAATTTCTGTACGGATTGTTTCTCCCGTTGTCGCAGACACGCAAAACTGATACCATACGCAATTGCACCTCACGGAGGGGTGGCAGAGTGGTTGAATGCGGCGGTCTCGAAAACCGTTTTACCCGTAACCCGGGTAACGAGGGTTCGAATCCCTCCTCCTCCGCCAGTGTACATACAGCAGGTCCAGCAATGGACCTGCTTTTTTGTTG
>NZ_JAZZJS010000069.1:0-52984 GCF_056180635.1 Denitrobacterium sp.
GAGGCTGTAGGGGCCAGTCGAGCGAGCGTGAATCTTGTCGTCGACCATGTGGCCGAGTTTCAGGATGTACGGGAAGCCGACGGTGATGGGCTCGCGGAAGGGCTCGCCGGTGCGACCGTCGTACAGCGTGGTCTTGCCGAACGAGTTCAGCTGGGGAACGAATTCCTCGCGCGCCATATCGCCGTACTTCTTGCGATGGATGTTGATGAGATTGCGGTTGGCCTTCTGGATGACGTCGGCGATCTCTTCCTCGGTAGCGCCGTCGAAGACGGGCGTGGAAACGAAGATGGAGTGATCGATGGCCTCGTCGGAGTTCGCCTCGTCGGACCAACCCCACTTGGCAGCCCAGCCGAGGTGGCATTCGAGCAGCTGACCAACGTTCATACGGGAAGGTACGCCCAGGGGATTGAGCATGACGTCGATGGGGGTACCATCGGCCAGGTACGGCATGTCTTCCACGGGAAGGACGTTGGAGATAACACCCTTGTTACCGTGACGACCAGACAGCTTGTCGCCCTGCTGGACCTTACGCTTCTGGGCAACGAACACGCGAACCTGCTCGTTTACGCCGGGGGCGAGCTCGTCGCCGTTTTCGGCGCTGAAGCGCTGGATGTCGATGACGCGGCCGCCGGAGCCATGAGGCACCTTGAGGCTCGTGTCGCGAACTTCGCGGGCCTTCTCGCCGAAGATGGCGCGCAGCAGGCGCTCTTCAGCGGTGAGCTCGGTCTCGCCCTTCGGGGTGACCTTGCCAACCAGAACGTCGCCGGGGTGCACTTCGGCACCGATGCGAATGATGCCGTCGGCGTCGAGGTCGCTCGTCATATCCTCGCTGATGTTGGGGATTTCGCGGGTGATTTCCTCGGGCCCGAGCTTGGTGTCGCGGGCGTCGACTTCGTATTCGCTGATGTTAATGCTCGTGAGCAGGTCTTCTGCGACGACGCGCTCGGAAATGATGATAGCGTCCTCGTAGTTGTAGCCTTCCCAGGGCATGTAGGCGATCATGAGGTTCTGGCCAAGTGCGAGCTCTGCCGTATCGCAGCTGGGGCCGTCGGCGAGTACGTCGCCGGCCGCAACGCGGTCGCCCTTGCGGACGATGGGCTTGTGGTTCATGCAGTAGCCCTGGTTGGAGCGCTGGAACTTGGGAACCAGGTACTCGTCGTATTCGCCGTCGTCGGTGAGGACGTTGATGACCTCGCCATCGACGTAGTCGACAACGCCGGGGTTCTGGGCGACCAGAATTTCACCGGAGTCGACCGCGATACGGTGCTCGATACCGGTACCAACGAGCGGTGCATGCGGGTTGAGCAGGGGCACGGCCTGACGCTGCATGTTCGAACCCATGAGGGCGCGGTTGCAGTCGTCGTGCTCGAGGAACGGAATGAGCGAGGTAGCGACAGATACCATCTGACGCGGGGATACGTCCATGTAGTCGACCATATCGACAGCGACTTCGCTCGGGTCACCGAACTCGCCACGCGAGTTGCGCGTACGGGCGAGGATACGGGTGGAGGGAACGAACTTGCCGTCGACCTTGCGGCCGAACACGCGCGTTTCGGGATCGAAGGGCTCGTTGGCCTGCGCGATGGTGTGCTTCTCTTCCTCGTCTGCGGTGAGGTACTCGACGTCGTCGGTTACCTTGCCGTTTTCGACGCGGCGATACGGCGACTCGATGAAGCCGTAGGAGTTCACGCGACCGTAGGTAGCCAGCGAACCGATAAGACCGATGTTCGGGCCTTCAGGCGTTTCGATGGGGCACATACGACCGTAGTGAGAGTTGTGAACGTCGCGGACTTCGAAGCCTGCGCGCTCGCGGGACAGACCGCCCGGGCCCAGAGCCGACAGACGGCGCTTGTGCGTGATGCCTGCGGCGGGGTTCGACTGGTCCATGAACTGAGACAGCTGCGAGGAACCGAAGAACTCCTTGATGGCAGCCACGATCGGGCGGATGTTGATGAGGCTCTGCGGCGTGATGTCGTCGGGCTCCTGCATGCTCATGCGCTCGCGGACGACGCGCTCCATACGGGAGAGGCCGATGCGGAACTGGTTCTGGATCAGCTCGCCCACCGTGCGGATGCGGCGGTTGCCGAAGTGGTCGATATCGTCGGTGACATAGCCTTCTTCACCGTCGTGCAGCGCCACGATGTAGCGCATGGACGCGAGGATATCTTCCTTGGTGAGCGTGGAGGAATCGTTATCGGAGTCAAAGCCCAGCTTCTTGTTGATCTTGTAGCGACCAACGCGTGCGAGGTTGTAGCGCTGCTGATTGAAGAACAGACCGTCGAGCAGCGTGCGGGCGGAATCGATCGTAGGCGGCTCGCCCGGACGGAAGCGCTTGTACAGCTCGATGAGCGACTCGTCACGCGTGGTGGCGGGGTCGCGGTCGAGGGTACGGAGCACCATTTCGGAATCGCCGAGCAGCTCGACGATTTCCTCGTGCGTTTCGGCAAGGCCGAGAGCGCGAACGAGCAGCGTAGCGGGCTGCTTGCGCTTGCGGTCGATGCGCACGGAAAGGATGTCGCGCTTGTCGGTTTCGAACTCGAGCCATGCACCGCGGGAAGGAATGATCTTCGCGTTGTACACGGTCTTGTTGCTCGTCTTGTCGCGTTCGGCGCCAAAGTAGACACCAGGGCTGCGGACCAGCTGGGAAACGACGACGCGTTCGGTACCGTTGATGATGAACGTACCGCGCGGGGTCATGAGCGGGAAGTCGCCCATGAACACGTCCTGTTCCTTGATTTCGCCGGTTTCGAGGTTCGTGAAGCGAACTTCGGCGAACAGAGGAGCCTGATAGCTCACATCCTTGCGCTTGCACTCGTCGACCGAGTACTTGGGCTCGCCAAAGCTATGCCCGCCAATCTCGACGCGCATGTCTTTGGTATTGCTCTCGATGGGGCAAATGTCCTTAAACGCTTCGTCGAGGCCCTCTTTCGTGAACCAATCAAAACTTTCCGTCTGAATGGCGATGAGGTTGGGCACGTCCATAACGGACGGAATCTTCGCGAAGCTTCTGCGGCTCCTATAAAGGCTGGTGGGAGCGGTTGTTTCTGCTTTCGCCACGGGGCTTTTCCTCCTTAAAGAAAATCCGTCTTTTTGCAAAAAGTTGCAACGAAATAGAATACTTGCCCCGCTGTCAAGAGTCAAGAAATATTTTTTTAAGCTATGGAATTATTCTGGAAAGAGAGACTCGATGCAATACATCCGAGCCTCTGAGCACGCAGGGCATTATAGCGCATGCCGCGTGCTGTTCCAGTGCGACTTTGCCGCGACTTTTCTGGCATCGATGCGTTAGAGCGAACGCGCACCGTGAGTATCGCGAACGAGCAATCACGGTGAAAGGAACTCGCATGAACGCACGCGCGGCGCTTCGCCTTCCCGCACGCATCATACTGGCCGCCATTCTGTCGATGGCGCTCTGCTTCCCTTCCGGGGCGCTTCCCCACCTGCGCTCGAAGGCATACGCGAACGAGCTCTCGCGATGCGCGCACGAGCCCATGCGGCAATTTCTGGAAGAGCACGCCCGAAACGACAGCCAGCCCCTTACCGAAGGAGCGGCTCATCCGATTTCCAGCCTTCTTGCGGGAACGCAGGGCGAACTCGTGCAGACCGACGCGCGCGTGTTGGTGAAATACACCCTCGTCGATGCGAACGCCATATGGGATGGCTTCACGCTCGATGAGGCATTCGATGCGGGCGACGACTCCCTGCTTACCTACGTCCTCGCCCAGCAGGTATACAGCATGCCCGCATACCGCACGCCAGATGCAAGCGACAGCTACCTGTGCCTGGCGTCGGCTACGCCGATTTGCGGTGGTGACGCCATCGTCGATGCCACCTTTGCGCATGGCGACGATACGGGCACAATCGTGGAAGGCGCCTCGTTCGACTACGAGACGGGCATCGCGTACGTACCCAAATCGGTGCTGGACGACGAGGGGCAGATGCAGCTTCAGCTCGTGGTCGCGCACGACCCGCAAGACGACCTTACGCGCGGGCACATAGACGTACGCATAGACAACCGGTCCGAAGCAACGGCCCTGTTCGCGGAAGGCACCATTGCCGCGCCCCTCATCGACACCAGCGTGCGCATCCCTCTCGTGAACGAGGAAACCCGTGCGCTCATCTCCGCCGACGACCTGGAAGTGCGCATCAATGGCGCGCCCGAGCCCCTGCCGCGGAGCAATTACTCCTACGACCCGTCGGCGGGCGCGCTCTGCGTTGCCGGCAGCCCCCTGTCGATTGCATCGATCGACGTGCGAATAGCCAGCGAATGCGGCAAGGCATGGGGCGCAAGCGGAGATGGAAAGGGCATTTCGGGAGGCTGGCAGTGCATTCCGAACGTGAAGCTCACGGACTTCGACGCAGGCGCGTACCGCGCAGGCGACCTATGGGATTACACGGGGCAGACGAACTACACGCGCATCGACGAGCAAGGCGACCTGAACGCAGCGGAACACCGGGCGGCGAAATGGATTACGCAGTATGGGTATCGCATCAAGGCCGTGGGAGCAAATGAAGACGACGAGCTCTACGACACCATCAAGAATGGCAGCACGCTTGACGACGTAGACGCCGCGCTCTACAGCGGCTATACATTCGGCAAAGACGGCGAAGCGGGCGTTTCCACGGGCTGGAAGTATATGAGCTTCTGCACGTCGCTGCCCGTAAACGGGTGGAAGGGCAACAACGATGCAACCGCACCCGCATGGGCGTACAGCATCGGCACTCAGCTCTGCGAGAATAATCGCTCGCTCTACTGGAACAACGAGACGAACGCGTTCATCTACCCCCTCGTCACGCTCCTCTGCTGCCATGCTTCGGCCCCATTCCGCGGGGCGGTGGCCACAGGAGAAATCGTCGCCGGCAACAACTACAACGACGACACGCCCATCCGCATGCGCCTCATGGCCGTCGCCAACGACTACATCGTTATCGGACTGGTTACCCCTGGCTATAAAGGGTCCACGGGCGGCAGCTCGCTCGGAGGCGGAAAATACCAGGCGGGCGCGGGCATGTACAAGATCGCCATCGCGCCCAAGGGCAGGATAGAACTCCAGAAGGGCTCGGCAAACAACGCCATCACCAGCGGAAACGGATGCTATTCCCTACAGGGCGCCGAATTCGCGGTCACGGACGCTTCGGGAAGAAACGCAGCGACGCTCGTAACCGACGCACATGGATACGCCCGTTCCCCCGAGATTCCCTGCGGAACGTACACGGTGCGCGAAACGAAGGCTCCTACGGGATACGCCCTGAGCACGAAAGCGTTCTCGGTTACCGTGAAGGCGAACGCCACCACGCGCGTTGGCGGACAAGCGGGCATCGTAGCCGACGAGCCACTGGGCAACCCCATCGATTTGCTCGTGCGGAAGGTCGACGCCCAAGCGGGCAGCAATGCGCAGGGGGAAGCGTCTCTGAGAGGGGCTCGCTTCACCGTGCGCTACTTCGCCGGCTTCTACGACGAGGGCGCGCTTCCGGCAACTGCCACACGCACATGGACATTCGAAAGCGACGAAAACGGCGAGGTGCACTTCGATGAGAAGCACCTGAAATCGGGTGACGCGCTCTACCGCGACGCGCAGAAGCGCCCCGTCATTCCCCTGGGAACCATCTCCATCCAGGAAAGCACCGCACCACCAGGCTACACGCTTGAAGACGGCACGGGCAAAAGCGCGCCCGCTCGCGTCACGCACATAAGAGACAACGGAGCCCAAAGCACTTCCTCCGCCGTGAATTGCTATGCGCCCTACGATCAGCCCGATAGCGTGCAACGCGGCGACTTCCGCCTCGTTAAGAACGTGGCCTCGGAAACGGGCATCGCCGAGCTAGCCCGAGGAGTTCAATTTCAACTATTCAACGAGAACGACCAGGCAGTCGCAAAGCCAGGCGTGCAAGGAGAGCTCGCGGCACACGGAGAGGAAGTCTGCACGATTACGGTAGACGAAAACGGCCTCGCATCCACGCGCAATGCCGCGGCGAACGGATGGAACATCCCTCCCACCTGGTCAGGCGCGCTCGCCTATGGCACCTATCGCATCCACGAATACATCCCCAGCGACGTGCGAGACGCATTCGCCGAAGCACATGCGGGCGCTACCATGACCACCGTCCCCGACTGGCGCATCGCCATCACGGCCGACAAGCAGTACGACGCGCCCGCAATCGTAACCGACGGCGTCCCCCAATCGCCCCTTACCATCCAGAAGATCGACGGGGAAAGCGGCAAGCCGATACCCCTCCCCTGCACATTCGAGCTCTACGACCAAAGCGGCCAAATCGTTACGCACGAAACGCATTACCCGGAGCATGCCGTCATGAGCAGATGGACGACAAACGAATCGGGCGAAGCGACGCTGCCCATGATGCTGCACGACGGCAACTACACGCTTCGCGAGATCGAAGCACCTTGCGGATACGCAATCCTAGGCGACCCCATTCCCTTCACCGTTGATAGCCAGACGCGAAGCTGGGACAACCCGATTATCGTCACCGTCGAAAACGCTCCAGCGAAGGGGAGGCTTCGCCTTACGAAGAACGACAGCGAAACGGGAGCGAACGTCGCGGGCGCACGCTACGATGTTCGGGCTGCAGCCGATATAGCCACGCCCGACGGCACCATCCACGCACATGAAGGAGATGTCGTCGCGCAGCTTTCCTGCGATGAGGAAGGGATGGCAGAGTCTGACGAGCTGTATTTGGGCTCGTATCTTTTCTACGAAACGAAGGCACCCGAAGGTTACGCGCTCGACCCAGATGAGCATCCCGTCGAGCTAGCACAGGCCGACCAGACGGCGGATCTTGCAATCGCCCATGCCACGACAAGCGACAACCCCACGTCGCTTCGTATCCTGAAAACGTGCTCAGAAACGGGGCAGCCGCTTGGAGGCGCCCACTTCCTGCTCGAACCGCTTAGCGAACAGGGCGATGCCATCGAACTGGAAACCGAAGCGAACGGCTTCGCGTCTATCGAGCGGCTCGGCCACGGAGCCTACCATCTTCGCGAAACGCACGCGCCACCTGGGTGGGAGGTCAGCGAGGACGCGGCTCTGGGCTGCGACATTAACGTCGACGACCAGGGATTCATACACATAGCGGAATCGGAAGGGGCGACGGAGGATACGACGATCTACGTCGAAGACGAGCCCATACCGCCCGAAGCACCCATCCCCGAAGAACCGGCAAAGCCCGCACAAACGCCACGCGCCTCCCCTCCCACCAGCGATGACGCACCCGCACCGCTCTGCGCGCTTGCGGCGGGATTGGCGGCGCTCACAGCGGCAACGGCAATTGCCGTTGGAGCGCGACGGAAAGCGGCCGCATGGCAGAAGCACCCGAGAAAGGCAAGGCAATGAGCAAGAGGGCAAAACGCATATGCATGGCAGGGTGCATCCTCCTGGGAATCGCGCTGCTTCTATGGGCCGGCGTCATCGCATGGGACGCAACGCCCATCAGGGCACCCAACCCTCTTGCGGGACAGACGGACGGAAAACGCGTGACGGAACGCAATCACGCATCCATCGGAGGGTCGACCACATTTCAATCGCTCGGCGAAAACGACGCGACATGGCAGGCCAACCAGACGACGCAGCACATCACGCTTGCGAACCCACGGGGAAACAGCGTGGACATGGCACCGCACATCCACGTCGACCTCGACGGAAGCGGGTCATTCGAAGACGACGAATGCGTCTTCAACCCAATAGAGCGCGATGAGGCAGGCAACGTTACGAACTGGGGGCTTTTCATCGCCCCCGGAAAGCAAGTGGAAACGATTTCCCTCTGCCGCCCCGTACCGGAAGGCCACTACGCAGCCCAGCTCTCGTTTACCGCGCTCGACGTAGTCACGCATGCGGAAACCAACCCCATGTCATTCGAATTCACCCTAGACGCTTACTAAAGCGAAGCGTCAACTCAGATAGGAGCCACATATGAACAATCGCATTGCACGAAGGAGCCGCACTCTGGGCCTGGCGGCCATCGCAACCGGCCTTGCCCTCGGGGCAGTTCTGCCACCCTACGCACTTGCGGAAACCCCGACGACGCAATCCCCTTCCACCCAAACGTACGATTCGGAGCGAGGAGGCTGGTCGAGCGACGGACAGGCAAGCGCTGGCAACATACGCATCACCTACGACACCACGCAGGGCACGTGGGAAGACCCGGGCGCCGATGCATCGGACAATGGCGACAACACCTCGCACCAGAACGGCTCCTACCAGGTGATCATCCCCACGTCCATCGTCTACTCGAACATGAACGTCGGCGAAGTGAACACGCGCGATTCCTACGAGGTCGTAGTGCGCGGCGTTATACCCCAATACAAGGTCGTACGCGTAAGCGCGGAAGAAACGACGAGCATCAACGGAGGCGACTGCTACAGCATCACGGGAACGACCGAGCAGGGCAAAACCGAGTGGAACCCGCAAGAGTGCTTCGGCGGGCTGAACGAAGATGGGAGCCTGCGCGGGACGGCCAGCACCGACACGCTATCGCTGACGGGCATCGTACGCAGCGCAAACACGCTCAACGGAGTGATTAGATACACATCGAGCCTGGAAAATCAGGGGAAATAGCTGAAGGGCAGCTACATCGAATCGCGAAGTCGCTCGAGCTTGCGTAGCGTTTCCGCATTGATGCGCCCCGCAACGGTATTCTTGCGGGCAATGGCGGGGCCGGCCTCCTCGCGCGTTTCCTCGTCGAGCAGCTCGGCCTCGCGGCTGAAACCGTCGGCGCTCATGCGGTCGACGCCCAAGCCGAACACGGTATCCTGAATGGTCGCATCGCTGGTGACGACCATAACTTCCCAGCCGCGCTCGCGCGCATCGTGGGAAATCTTCTCGATCACGGAATCGGCACTGCGGCCCGCAGGACTAAACACCACGCGCACGCCGCCCACGCGCTCCTCGCGCCCTTCCGATTCGCTATTCTGCCCGGCATCGAACACCACGACCGCCTCGCGGTAATCGCGGCCCATATAGGCGATGACGTCGTTGATGAGGGCTTCGCGGACGCGGTTGAGAACCTCGTACGTGAAGTCCTCCGCTTCGCGCAAATGGCGATACCGGCTTCCGCTGCGAAGGATGTTATACCCATCCACGATGAGAATTTTATTGCGATGCTTCACTTCTGCCCCCACGCACCCTCATGCGATTAGCCCCGCCATCAGCAAGGCCGCAAACACGCTACTGATTCTGCCTCAGCCATTCGTACATGATCGCCGTGGCGGACTGCGCAACGTTCAGCGATGCCGTCTTCCCCACCTGAGGAAGCGCCGCAAGGAAATCGCAATTGTCCTGCGTGAGACGCGCGAGGCCCTCGGCTTCGTTGCCCATGACGAGCACGATCTTGCCCTTCATGTTGCTCTGCCAGATGGTCTGTTCGGCCTTTTCGGACGCACCGGCAACCCAGAAGCCGTTTTCCTTGCAGCGCTCCAGAGCCTGCTTTACGTTGGCCACCTGCGCAATGGGCAAATGCGCGATGGCGCCCGCCGAGCTCTTGTACGTCGCAGCGGTTACGCGCGCAGAGCGCTTATTCGGGATGATGATGCCAGCAGCGCCCACCACTTCGGCGGAACGGGCGATGGCGCCCAGGTTGCCCGCGTCGGTGATGTGGTCGAGCAGGACGATGAGCGCGGAACCGTTTCCGCGCTTCGCCTGGCCTTCCGCATGCGCCAAGATATCGGAAAGGCCGGCATAGGGGAACGGCTTCGCCTGGGCCATAACGCCCTGATGGCTGCCACGTTCGGAACGCTTGTCGAGCTGCGCGCGCGGAACCATGTCCACCTTCACGCCCGCAGCCTTCGCCTTGCGCAGAATGTCCTGCACCAGGCCATCGCGCTGGGCGTTATCGGCCAGAAGCACGCGCTCCACGGGCACGCGCGTACGCAGCGCCTCGATGACCGGTCGTTTGCCTTCGATGTATTCAGCCATGGCGTCGTGCCCACCTTTCGCTCAGCGCATAGGGATTTTCTTCCTTCATGAGGATATTACGGTATCACGCTACAATACCGCGTAAGAACGATGACGCAAAAAGAGCATGGGAAGAGGCCCGAGCATGAGGATAGGCATAGTCAGCGATTTGCACCGGCACGTACCGAAGTCGCTTCACGACGCGCTGCAGGGGTGCAGCCGCATACTCTGCGCGGGCGACGTGGAACGCGAAAGCGTGCTCTGGGAACTGCAGACCATCGCCCCCGTTACCGCAGTGAGCGGCAACAACGACTGGTCGCTCGACCTGCCCTTCAGCGTTACCACCACCGTCGAGGGCGTGACCATCTTCATCGTCCATCGCCCCGAGGACATTGGCATCCCCGCCAGCAACATCGACGTGGTCGTCCATGGGCACACGCACATCCCCCGCGACCAGATGATCGGCAACGTACGCTACCTCAATCCGGGAAGCACCAGCAGGCCACGCGGCGGCAACCCCGCAAGTTGCATGACCGCGCTCATCGCAAACGGAAAGCTGCTCGACGTGGAACTCGTTGAGCTCGAACGCGACGAAGGCGGATGGTGGTAGCCAGTCCCTACCTCCCGCGCTTCGATTCGCGATACGCGAAAATGCCGAACGCCACGGCGCCCAGCACCAAGGCGACGAGCGTAACCACGTGCTTGAAATCCCACGCCTGATACCCAACGAGCAAGATGCCCAAGGCGAACAGCGCAAGAGCGCCGCATATGCCGCAGGCAAACATGAGGTAGCGAATCTTATCCATGGCGCTAGCCTTCCAACACCCGCGCAAGGCTCTCTTCGAACGGAGCGCGGCAAATACCCTTTTCGGTGACGATAGCCGTAATGAGGCTATGGTCGGTGACGTCGAACGACGGGTTGAAGCAGGGAACTTCCTTCGGGGCTACGGGCCGGCTGAAGAACATCGTCTTGATTTCGTCGCCCGCACGCTCCTCGATGGGGATATCGGCACCCGAAGCACACGCGAGGTCAATCGTGCTAGATGGGCACATCACGTAAAACGGCACGTCATAATGGCGGGCGATAATCGCCAGGCCGCTCGTTCCAATCTTGTTCGCGGTATCGCCATTCGCAGCCACGCGGTCGCACCCCACGAAACATGCCTGCACCAGACCCTTCGACATCACGATGCTCGCCATGTTGTCGCAGATGAGCGTAACGTCGACGCCCGCCTTATGCAGTTCGTACGTGGTAAGGCGCGCGCCCTGCAGAAGCGGACGCGTTTCGTCGGCGAACACGTGGAATTGCATGCCGCGTTCGACGCCAAGAAGCATCGGACCCAACGCCGTTCCGTACGAGCTCGTTGCAAGGGGGCCGGCATTGCAATGGGTGATGAGACCCCAGCCATCCTCGATGAGCGACAAGCCGTATTCGGCCATACGCTCGCACATGGAGGCATCCTCCGCCTGAATGGCAAGGGCCTCGGCCTGCAGCGCGGCAAGGACGTCTTCCCTTCCCTGCCCTGCGCTCGAGGCAAGCACGCCCCGCATGCGCGCAAGAGCCCATCGAAGGTTCACCGCAGTGGGCCTGCTGCTTTCCAGATACTCGGCAACGGCCGTCATGCGGCGCGCGAACGCATCGTCGTCAGCATGCGCGGGTGATTCGTTGCGTGCGATCTGGGCAAAGGCGAAGGCGGCAAAGATGCCGATTGCGGGAGCCCCGCGCACGCACAGGCGCGCGATGGCGTCGTGGCATTCCTCGGGCGTAGAAAGATGCAGGTACGTTTCCTCGTTCGGAAGACGCGTCTGATCGAGAACGCGCACGCACGTGCCACCCAAATCGAAGTTCACATTGCTATACACGTTCGCCTAGCTCCTTGCCCATGAGATAACCCATTACGCTCGCCATCATCAGGCCGCGCGTCCATCCGCTCGAATCGCCCAGGCAATGCAGCCCTCCGACGTTCGTCGTGAACGACTCGTCCATTTTCACGCGGTTGCTGTAGAACTTCAGCTCCGGCGAGTACAGAAGCGTCTCCTCGGCAGCGAAACCAGGCACCACCTCGTCGACGGACTTCATGAAGTTCAGAATGTTGGTCATGGCGCGATACGGCATCGCGCTCGTGATATCGCCCGCCTGCGCGTCGGGCAGCGAGGGGCGCACGTTGGCACGCACGAGCTCCTCGGGCCAGGTGCGCTTGCCATCGAGAATGTCGCCGTAGCGTTGCACCAGGATATGCCCCGCACCAAGCATGTTCGTGAGCTCGCCCACCTTCTGCGCGTACGAAATGGGCCGGTCGAACGGCTCGCGAAAGTTCATCGAGCAGAGAATGGCGAGGTTCGTATTGGGCGATTTGCGCTCCTTGTACGAATGCCCATTCACCACCGCCAGGCCGCCGTCGTAATTCTCCTGGCTGACGAACCCGCCCGGGTTCTGGCAAAACGTGCGCACCTTGTTGCGGAACGGATTGGGATACCCGATGAGCTTGCTCTCGTAGAGCACGTTGTTCACCGTTTCCATGACCTCGTTGCGCACCTCTACGCGCACGCCGATGTCGACGGGACCGGGCTCATGCGCGATGCCGTATTCGCGGCAGATCCTATCGAGCCAATCGGCACCGCGACGCCCCGTGGCAACCACCGTGGAGCGAGCGCGCAGCACCTCCTCGCCGTGCTGTGACGAAGCGCATATGCCCTGGCATGTGCCGTCTTCGATGAGAAGGCGCGTGCACTCGCATTCGAAACGCATTTCCACGCCCGCCTCGAGAAGCGTCTTCTGAATGCGGCCATAGAGGCGCTGAGCCTGTTCCGTGCCCAGATGGCGAATGGGGCAATCGACGAGCTTCAGGCCGGCCTTGATAGCGCGGCGGCGAATATCGGCCACTTCCCGCGTAGCCCCCAGACCCTCGACGCGCTCATCGGCGCCGAAGGAGAGATACATGTCGTCTACCAGGGAAATCGCATGCTGCGCACGCTCTTCCCCGATAAGCTGGGGCAGCTTGCCCCCTACTTCGCACGAAAGAGAGAGCTTGCCATCGGAAAAGGCGCCCGCGCCCGAAAAGCCCGTGGTGATGCGGCACGGCTGACACCCAATGCAGCGGCCAAAGCGTTCCTTCGGGCAGCTGCGCTTCTCGATGGGCAAACCTTTCTCGACCATGACGATGCGCGCATTCGGACGCGCTTCCAGAAGCGACAGCGCGCAGAAGATACCCGCGGGCCCAGCGCCCACGATGATAATGTCGTATTGAGATTCGGACATGGCAGCTATTTCACCACGAGAACGGGAACGTCCACCGAACGGAGCACGGCGTAGCTTACGCTACCCAGCGCGCCCCGAAGGGCACCCAGGCCACGGCAGCCCATGACCACCAAGTCGAACGCCCCGTTGTTCGCCAAATCGGCGATGGCGTCCTGCGGCTTACCCGAGCTGGTGCGATACACGATATTGCCCGCGTCGCCCGCAATGGGCGCAACCGCGCGAATGAGCGCATCGCGTTTCTTCTCGTAGAACTCGCGCTGCATTTCCAGCGTGGTTTCGGCATTGGGGCTCGTCATTCCGGCCATCTGCGCAGCCACGACGAACGTAGGATCGCTGAAGTCGGGCATGTCCACGACGGTGAGCACCGTTACGCGGGAATCGGGTTCGAGCTTGGCCAGCTCGAGAGCGGATTGCAGTGCGTGGCGAGCGTGTTCGGAATTATCGAACGGAACGAGGATTGAACGGTACATGATGCCCCCTAACCTCGGAGTTAAGATGCTTCCACTTTAGCACAAACAGGCCCTGCCACATGCGGAAAGCCCCATACGGTAAGCCCCGCATCTAACCGGGAAGTAGATGCGGGGCCGTTAGACCGATATGCGATTCTGGCTTAGGCTTCGGCGAAAACGTACTCGTCGACTTCTTCGGGCTCGATGCCCAGAACAACCGAAAACTCGTCGCGCACGCGCTCCTGCGCGGAACGAAGGATGCCATTGTCGCTCGACGTGGCTTTCTTCCCCGCCTCGAGGACCTTCTTCTTGTGAAGGTAGAAGCTACGGGCGAGCATGAGCAGTTCATATTCGGTTCCGTTTTCCAGAATTTCCTTCGCACGTTCCTTGCGGGCGTTGGCATCGGAAATCCAACAGGGCTCGGCATTGCGGGCGGCTTCGATGGATTCCCTTGCATCGGCTGCCGAGGGAATTGCGCGAATGCGATTCAGAAGGCGTTCGTTATTGGCGGGCACCATGAGCTTGGTATGCGACTTGTGGACGGGACGCAGAATGTAATACGTACCCATTTCCCGCTCTTCGATGGCATCGACCTTGCAGACGCCATTTGAACCGTACAAAACAACATCGTTGAGGGCAAAATTAATCATTTATATCATCTCCGCAAACTATTTTACCCTGCACCCTTTTCTATCCACGTTTTCCACATACGCTGGCAGATAATCCCCATCAACTGTTCAAATCTGTTTCCATGGCGCGCCATATGATGTGGAAAACCCCGCGGAGGCCACAAGAGGCCATTCACTTTCGGGTACAAAAAAGTCCGCATCGAATACGATGCGGACTTGCTATTCGTGGTGGGCGATGCAGGATTCGAACCTGCGACCTAATGCTTGTAAGGCATTTGCGCTCCCGCTGCGCCAATCGCCCGAATGCTGGGGTATTGTCCCACAAGCGATGCGGTTCATGCAAGCCAAATTAAACTTTTCACACGACCTCGTTTTCTTTTTCATCATGTAAACGCTTTTGCCTGAGCAGGCGTTCCCGCAAACGCTCATTCCCCACACGCACAAGGCATACGGCCAGAACGGCCAGCAGCGCATAGCAGCAAGGCGCCGATGCCCACGCGCCATCGAGCCCCCATGCAAGGGGGAGCAACACGGGCAACGCCACCATGAGGGCAATCTCGCCCACGATAAGCGCCATAGCGCCCCGTGCGTGCTCGACAGCGTAGAAGAACGACACGGCCACATGGGCGATAGCGTAGAACGGCAGGCAGAACGCGAAGATGGCAACGCCATGCGCGAACACCGCAGCACCCTCCGCGGAAGCACCGAAGAGCATGGCAATCTGCGCACGCGACGCATACAACCCCACCCAGCCCACGATGCCCACGAGCACGGCCAGAACGTAATTGATGTAGCGCAGGCGCTTCACGCTGCGCGCGTCGCCCGAACCATAGCAGAGGCTGATGATGGGCTGCGAGCCGTCGTGCACGCCCTGGATAACCCACTGCACCGCCACAACCGTATACGACATGATGGCGAACGATGCCTGAGCGGTCACCCCACCATACGTGACCGTCGCGATGTTCATCACAATCGTGGTGACTTCGGGCAGGAGGGTAAGCGCAGCCGGAGCGAAACCGATCTTGAACATGCGCCCCACCAGCGCGCGTTCGATGCCAAGGTCGCCCTTGGAAAGACGGCCGCTGCGCAGGAAGAAGACGATGAAGAAGACCGAAGCTACGGCCTGCGCCGAAACGGTAGCCAGAGCGGCGCCAACGAGCCCCCACCCCAGCAGCACGACGAGGACCCAGTCGCCGAAGACGTTGATGAGCCCGCCAACCATCTGCGCCACCATGGCGAACTTCACGTGCCCCATGTTGCGCACGAGCGGAACGCTTCCACCCTCGATCATCTGAAACACGGAGCCCCAGGCAATAACGGAAAGATATGCCTGGGCCTGCACCAGAACCTCGTCACGACCGCCAATGACCCATAGAAGGGGCTGGCCGCCCACGAGAAGCACGACCATGACGAGGGGAGTTACCGCCAGAAGAAGCGTGATGGCGCAGCCGATTGCGCGACGGGAGGCTTGCTCGTTGCCCTCGCCGGAACGAATGGAGGACACGACGGCACCGCCCATGCCAATCCCCGTGCCCAATGCCATGACAAGCGCCACGATGGGCCATGCAACGTTGATGCCCGCCAGCGCGACATCGCCCGCCATCTGCCCGACGAAAAAGCCGTCGACGATGCTGTACACGCCCGTGAGCACGAAAGCCAACGTGGACGGCACCACGTAGCTTACGTACGTTTTCAGCATGCGAACGTCAAGCATTACCCCTCCAAGCAACGAGGGCCGCAATGCGGCCCTCATCATACCCTCTTGTAGTGCGAATCGCTAGTCGTGGACGACTACGGCGTTACCCACGGCGATGAGGTCGTACAGGGACGCGGCATCACCCATAGCCAGGTTCACGCATCCATGCGAACCGTAGCCATCCTTGTAGCGCGTACCGCCGAACGCCGACTGCCAGGTGGCATCATGGAAGCCGCAACCGGAATACGTGAAGGGCATCCAATACGACACCTTCGTCTCGTATTCGGGCTGGCCCGTGGCAACCATAATGTCGCCCTTGAGCGTATAATTGCGCGCCTTGTTCAGCACGCGCCACACACCCGTGGGCGTGTTGTGCTTGCCGTCGGGCTTACCGGTGACGCAATCGGCTTCCCACACAAGCTCGCCCGCTTCGTTGTAGAAGCGCACGTGCTGCTCGGAAAGGCTGACGTCGGCATATGCGCCCCAGTCCTGCGTGCCCGCGCCGTTGTAGGTGTAGCCCTCGAGCGTGGTGGCAACGGTAAGCTGACCCACCAGGCCATTCACGATGGCATCTTCGACATCGGACACCATGGCGTCATCGTCGATGTTCCAGCCATACGTGCCGCCCGAAACGGTGAACGTCTGGCCGTCGGGGCGCGTGTAAGTGCGCTCGGTGCCAACGGTGTTCAAGCTGGAAGCAAGCTCTTCCACCCATTCGTGCATGGCATCTTCATCGAAGGTGACCGCAAGGTCGTCGCCAATGACGACCCACTGGGAAATCTCGTTCGCGCCAATGTTCGCGGCATGGATGGCCGTAGTGCCCAGAACGAGCTCGATATCGGCGGTAAGGTACCCATTCGCGGTTTGCGCGGCAGCGATGAGATCGGGGTTGTCGGAAAAGACGGTAGGCTTCACAAGCTGCTCGTCGTCGAGCGTGACCGTGGAAGACATGTCGAGCACGGCATCGTTGACCGCCTGGAGCACGGCATCGGAATCGAGCTTCGTTCCCACCTTTTCGGCGGCAACTTCGAACTGCTTCGTAGTGGAGGAGTACTGAACCGACGCGTTCTGGGGGTCGGTGGCGGTGGCGTTGAACGTTTCCACCTGCTGCCTCACGACATCGCCCAGACCGCTTTCGCTGTACTCGGAAGAGAGATTGGCGCTTTCATCGTGCGTGCGGAAGAACTCGATGGGCCACAGCCAGATGTTGTTATCGGCGATGGAGGCGTTCGCAACCGCGTCGCCATCGACCTCGAGGCCCGCCTGAGCGGAGGAAACGCTGAACGACAGACCGTCGCCCTTCACGGTGACGGAATAGCTGCTGCCGATGCTGGTGGCGACCTTCGCCGCTTCCTGCGTGGACTTCAGAGAGATATCCTGCGAACCGAGCGCCGTGTTGGGGAAGAAATGCCCCGAGAAGAACACCGCGCCGGCAATGTAGGCAACCACGAGAACGGCCGCGATGACGATGCCGATCTTCGCGGCAAGACGCTTGTTGAAGGGCTTCTTCTCTTTGGGCGCACTGATGCCAGCCGCCTTGAATGCGGACGCGAACGAATCCGGTTCAGCCTGATTAACAGCAGAGACCTGCTGAGTCTGGGTAGCTTCGGCCTGCTCCTGCGAAACAGCAGCGTGCTTGCCCATAGATTCCATTTTGCCTGACATCGCCCCTACCTAAGATAAATACCATTCGCAATTGTAGCAACATCGCCCATCTATGATGCCGCGCAAATGAACGGATGACCCCAATTCATCGAAATGCTACCGCTATCTACATATAGCTTAAGCGATTCTTAAAATTGAGACTTGAAATATAGCATTCCTCCCGAAAAACAACGCTCGCCCATGTTCGCAGAGACGCATGCGCACGTCAAACGCTTGAGCCCGTTTTACCGCGCAGCATGACAAGCACGCACCAGCACGTCGTGGAGCAATGGTGGGTCGGAGCCTGCGCTCTTGCGGGCATGCGCCGTTCGGGTATAATCGCATTCTGCGCCCGAGTGGCGGAATGGCAGACGCGGCGGTCTCAAAAACCGCTGTCCACAAGACATGCGGGTTCGAATCCCGCCTCGGGCACCATTCACATGAAAACAGCCTCCCATTGGGAGGCTGTTCTGCTTCTTGGGGCAAGGTGCCTAGACGGACTTCTCGGTAATCATGTCCATGACGTCCTGCTTGCTGTGAACGTCGAGCTTGCGGTAGATATGGCGCGCATGGCTGCGCACGGTGTTCTCGGAAATGACGAGCGTTTCGGCGATATAGCTCTTCGACCGCCCCTTGCATAGGAGCTTCAGCACTTCCACTTCCCTGCTCGTGAGCTTGTAGCGCGCGCCAAGGTGCTCGCAGCCTTCGTCGATGCTCGCGTACATGGAGCGACCGGTTTCGGGCATGTCGAGGTCGCGGAAGATCTGGCTCTCGATGAAATTGCGCTCGTTCAGCGAGAGAATGCCCGTTACCGTGAGCGCATACGACAGAAGCGCGACGACGAACACCACGTTGGACAGCTGCGCGAGCGCCCCGCCAGCAAGCCTGCCCAGCGCGAGGGGAAGCGCATAGCACACCCATGCGACGCCGAAAATGGTAAAGCGGTTCGCGGAGCTATGATGCGCCACGTCGGAAAGCATGCACCACAGCACGGCCACCAGAATGCCCTGAGCGACGCCCACGAGCACGAGCGCCCAGCCCGCAAGGTCGGTGTCGATGTTGGGCAGGAACAGCAGCGCCGTGGAAACGATGATCACAATGGCGCGCCAGGTATTGGTGAAATGCAGCTTCCCGCGATACGCGAAAACCCACCAGAGCACGGCGAGCGCCACGATGATGTCGATGGTGTGCTGCGCGAGCACCAACGGGAAGATGGGCTGCGAAGCAGACGTGGGCGCAACGGCGGGAGCCACGCCGATAACGAACGCGCAGACGATGACGCCCAGAAGAACCAGATGCGGGAACGACTGGCGGGCCGACCCGAAGTAGATGAGCGGAGCGTCCTTGGGAGGCATGTTCTTTGACGCCTGACGCACGAAATACGGAAGGAAGAGCGGAAGCGCCGCAAGAAGGACGTTCCCCGCCAAGAGGGGAAGCACGTCGAGCGTGAACTTCAGCACCGACGCCACGATCATCGAGGAGAAAACGCACGCCACGGCGGAACGCACATCGACCGCCGAGTAGAAGGGCACCCACGACAGGTACAAGAAAGCACCGGCAAGGCCGCCAAGCGCGAAGCCAGCCGTATCGGGCAAGATGGTGATGCCGAAATGCGGCAACGTGATAAGCGCAACGGAAAGGGTTGCCAGAATGGCGGCAGGCCAATGGAGAAGGCGCTCCACCGCATCATTCTTCACTATCTTGCGCAGGGCAACGAACAGGAGCATGCCCGCCGCAACCATGAGGAAGAGAACGGCGGCGTTGTCGGACGAAGAAGACTCCGTGGCACGACGATGGGCCATTTCATACACCCACGTCCAGGGAATGCAGAAGCCGATATATCCAAGCTTGAAATGCTCGAACACATAGGGCTTATTCGAATGACCCCGCTCTTCTGCCGTCACAGCGGTCCTCGTCTCTCTTCACGGCGACGCGCCACTGCACGTACCACTCTTAGCCTCGTTTCACTCATATGAATATAACCGAGCTGGAAAATAAATAGGGCGAAACGAGCGCAAGATACACAAACACCCCGCTCATCGCGCTAGCGACGAAGCGGGGTGCGACTCATTCAAAAAGAAGGGCCTATCGGGTCATATGCTCCGCGACGTTCTTCACTTCGTCGCGCGTGGGACCCTCGAGCGGAAGGTCGCCGGCAACGGCCGCGTCTTCGGCATGCCCCTGCACCTTCGTGCCGTCGATGCCATACACGGTTTCCTTGCCAGGAAGGATGATGTTCACCAGAATGCCCACGAGGGAGCCGATTGCCAAGCCGGAAAGCGAAATGACGATGGAGCCCGCGGGGATGATGATGGCGCCGTCGGCGCTGTAGGCAATGCCCACCGACAGCACGATGATGAGCGCCGTGACGATGACGTTACGGCTGAGCGTGAAGTCGACATGGGCCTCAACCAGGTTGCGAATGCCCACGGCGGAAATCATGCCGTACAGGATGAGCGAAATGCCGCCGATAACGCACGCAGGCATGACCTCGATAACCGCGGCGAACTTCGGGCAGAACGAGAAGATAACGGCGAACAGGGCAGCCAGGCGCACGACGCGAGGATCGAAGACCTTCGTGAGCGCCAGAACGCCGGTGTTCTCGCCGTACGTGGTGTTGGCGGGAGCGCCGAAGAGCGAAGCCAGGATGGTGGCCAAGCCGTCGCCCAGAAGCGTGCGATGCAGGCCAGGATTGGCGATGTAGTTGCGGTTGCACGTGGAGCTAATGGCCGAGATGTCGCCGATATGCTCGATCATCGTGGCGAACGCCAGGGGCATGATGGTGATGACGGCCGTGATTGCCAGGCCCGTGTCCATGCCATTGGTGAACAGCGAGAACACCGTGTTGTCGTAAAGCACGGGGAGGCCGAACCAGGAAGCCTCGGCAACGGGCGTGAAGTCGACTTCACCCAGGAAGGCAGCCACGATGTACGACACGATGACGGCCATCAGGATGGGAATGATGCGGACCATGCCACGGCCCCAGATGTTGCAGGCGATAACCACGACGATGGCGACGACGGCCACGATCCAGTTCGTGGAACAGTTCGCGATAGCGGAAGATGCCAGCGTGAGGCCGATGGAGATAACGATGGGGCCCGTTACTACCGGCGGGAAGAAGCGCATGACACGCGCGGCGCCAAACACCTTGAACAGACCGGAAAGAACCAGGTAGAGCAAGCCAGCGCATGCAACGCCCAGGCAGGCGTACGGCAGCAGCTCGGGCTCGCCGGCGGGCGCGATGGCCGCGTAGCCCGCGATGAAGGCGAACGAGGAGCCCAGGAACGCGGGCACCTTGCCGCGCGTGAGCAGGTGGAACAGGAGCGTGCCCAGGCCCGCGAACAGAAGCGTCGCAGATACCGAGAGGCCCGTGAGCGTGGGAACCAGGATAGTCGCGCCAAACATGGCGAACATATGCTGGAGGCCGAACACGGCCATCTTGGGCTTGCCAATGGTGCGAGCGTCGTAAACGGCGTCCTCGCTATCCTTCGTGCCCATCGTGGGGATTATCGTCTTGTCTTCCGTCACTGCGGTCCCTACCCTTCCTTGCAATTCGGAAATGCGCATAAACGGTTGCGACATTATCACAAAGGCGGATATCGTCATATGCGCGAAACGAGCAATTCACGTTGACAACAACGCAAAGGCGGTAAACGCGCGTGCCGCATATGAAAAACCTCCCGCGCGGAACGCATTCGGCAGTTCCACACGGGAGGTCCCCTGCGACATTACAGCGCCACGCCCCTACTCGCGGGCACTGGGCTCTTCCTGCATTTCGCCCGCCTGGAAGCGGCGCCGCCGTTCTTCCAGCGCGGCAATCTGACGCGCCGTCTCCTCGTCTTCGATGCGCTGCTTCTCCTTGTTCTTGCGGAAGTCGTCGCGAATCTTCGAGTTGCTGGCCAGGAGCAGATACAGGCCGATGCCGGCCACGAGCCCCACGCCACCGCCGCGCGCCAGGATGAAGCCGGCCATCATGCCGGCAACGCCCTGGTCGAGCTTGTCGTTCGCCAAATCGAAGCAGATCTGCGTGCAGACGAAGCCCTGAATGCAGAGCACTACCACGAGCATTGCGCCGGCGGCAGCTGCCGCAGCCTCGTACAGCGGATAGATGAACAGGCCGATTACCGTGAAGATGAGGTTCGTGCCCGAGCCGTCGTAGATGCTGTCCATGCCCTGGCGGCCGGAAACCTTATAACGCTGGTACGTGGCAACGCAGTACGGAGCAGACAGCGGGCCGGCAAGTGCCGGGTACGGCGCGAAGAGCGCGAGGATGAGATTGCGGATACCGCAGATGACGTTGGTGCGGTTCGTATCGAACTCGATGTACTCGTCTTCGCGCTGCGCCTGCATGCCCAGCTGCTGCACGGTGATGAAGTCGCCATAGGCGATAACCCACGCGATGAGCGCGATAGGCAGGCTGGAAATCCAGATGGCAGGCTGAGCCCAACCGATGAAGAACGGGGAAACCGCCACGAACAGGGCACCGAAATCGGGGACCTTGAAGATCTGCCCGCTGAAGTTGTAATTGAACTCGCCGGAAATGCCGCCCGCGACGAACATCACGAGAACGGCCCACAGGAAGCTGTAGTTGCCAAGTACCTGAAGCACACGGTGCTTTTCCATGCGACTGCGGATGCGCTGGCTGAACATTAGCACGAACACGACGATGAGGCCGGCCATGCAGCCCACGGTTACGGTGTCGACCGCGCCACCCTGCTGAAGGCGCGCGTACACGGCGTTCACGCCGGCGCCCAGCACGATGCCGGCCTTAACGCCCGGGGGCACGAGCGTGTTGAGCTTCTTCGATAGGCCCGTTAAGCCAAGGAATATGAACATCGCCGCCAATTCCAGCTGAACCGCGGTAAGCGCCTGCAATCGCACGACGCCCGGGTCGAAGCCCTCCAGGTACACGATGACGATTGCCATGGCAGGCGTAATCCATCCGCAGATGGAGGGTTCGCCCAAGAACCAGTTGAGCGTGTACATCATGGTCTCGAACACGACGAGCGCCCATGCCACTTCGGGGTCGAGCCCCAGCGTGGTGATGAGCACGGCGAGCGCGCCATAGCTCGTGCATGCGTTCATGAGGCCTGTGACGATTTCGGGAGGGGAAATCTTGAAGTGAATGAATGGCAAGCGTATGCGCAGCAGCCCGCACGGAATGTAAGGCTGGACGCCACCGTAAGAACGCTTCATGAAAGCCATGTATGCTCCCTCCTCGAAGGACGCCGGACTCCCCTTTTCCGGCGATGCGCAGCATGAACCGAGCAGAAGCCCCTGTTTCATACAGCAATCCATGACATACGCATATGTATGTGCGTAAAAATGTACCAGTCTTTACCCTATTAGTCGCTGGTCAATTTATTACATTTATCCGCGCATTGCCCGAGCGAACATTGATTTGGGCAATGTGGCAAAGCGATGGTAAGGAACACGAGCCATAGCGCCTGTAGTATAGTGACGTATATGGCATTCTTGCGACACCATTAGGGGGAACGCAGCGCATGACGCTCGACGAATTCAACCATTACGGGTATTCACAGCGCGTGTTCCGCGAATCCCTCCGCGACGTCTCCATCAACAACTTCAACGCCGGATACCACCTGAACACCTGGTTCCTGGCCATCATGACCATTCTGACGTTCTGCTCGGGCGTTGGTCTGTTCGACGGCGCCTTCTTCCCCGCCTACGTCGTCTTCACCGTGCTCGCCGCCGCAACCGAGCACGCATCGCTGCAGCTGAAGCGCCGCGACCTCGACGCAAGCGACGAACGAGACGACCGCCTCATCCGCGCGCTATCCCACGCCATCATGACGGAGCTCCTGGCATTCGGCGTGGTGGCCAGCGCCATCGACCCGTCGATGGTAGCCACGAGCTTCCTGGTCATCATGGTCATCGTGGGAATCGTGTTCATGGAAACCATGGCGATGATGGCCCTGCGCCTCATCCTGGCGGGCGGATTGCTCCTCGTATTCTCATTTGCCTCGAAAGACCCAGCGCTTTCGGCAGGCGACACCACCAACGTCGTCATCTTCCTCGTGGGCGCGCTCATCCTGCACTTCATGTTCCAGCGCGAGAAGATGGAGCGCTTCATCACGGCGCGCATGTTCGAGCAAAGCCGCCGGCAGCTGAAGGTGCAGTCGACATTCGACCCCCTTACGGGTCTGCTGAACCGCACGGCCTTCTTCGACCTGGCCGACAGCATGCTTGCGGGCGAACGTAGCAAGCCCGTTGCCTTCCTGGTCATCGACCTCGATCGATTCAAGCTCGTGAACGATAGCTTCGGGCACAAGCGCGGCGACGCGACGCTCACGGCCGTTGGCCGCGCGATTCGCGAGGAAGTGAACATGAACCCCGAGTCGTGGGACTTCATGCAGCGCACGTTGGAAGACGGCAGCGACTTCGCAGCGCGCCTGGGCGGCGACGAGTTCATCGTGGCAGCGCGCAACGTGGAAAACGAAAACGCTGCGCGAGAAATCGCGCAGCGCATCGTGGACCGTATTCGCCTTATTTGCGTCGACCGGGAAACGGCCTCCTTCGCCAGCGCATCGGTGGGCGTGGCGGTTGCCAACACCATTCGCCCCTTCGACGCCGACGAGCTCTATCAGATTGCCGACTTGCGCCTCTACGACGACAAGCGCTGCGTGCGCTAAACGCGCTTACGCAAGTTCTTCCCTGATGGCAGCTAGAAGCTCGTCGTAGGTTTCCAGCGCGGGAACCTCGGGGTGGGCTTCCTTGATGCTCTCGGGCGCGCGGAACAGCCAACCGGCCTTGCTCGCCTGGATCATGCCCAGGTCGTTGTAGCTATCGCCGCTCGCGAGCGTTTCGAAGCCACAGCTCTGCAGGGCGCGCACGGTGGTGCGCTTGGAATCCTGCACGCGCATGATGTGACCGCACAGCATGCCATTCTCGTCGACCTCCAGCGTGTTGCAGAACAGCGTGGGCCAGCCGAGCTTGCGCATAAGCGGGCGCGCGAACTGGTCGAACGTGTCGCTCACGATGATGACCTGCGCGAAGGAGCGCAGTTCGTCGAGGAATTCGGCAGCGCCGGGAAGCGGGTCCATTGCGCCGATGGTCTGCTGGATGTCGGCAAGGCCCAGCCCCGCCTCGCGCAGGATGTCGATGCGATAGGCCATGAGCTTATCGTAATCGGGCTCGTCGCGCGTGGTCTTCATGAGCGCGGGAATGTTGCGCGCCTGCGCGAACTCCTGCCAGATTTCGGGAACGAGTACGCCTTCCAAATCGAGGCATACGACATGCATGGCCATGGGGAATTCCTTTCGGTCGTAAAAAAGTACAGGCGCCATGCTACTACGAACATGACGCCTGGAATTCTAGAATTTCGCGAAACGCTCCTGGCGCTGCGCCACGAGCTCGTCGGGAGTAAGATCCGCGAGGTCGTTCAAGCTGCGCTTCAGGTAATGACGCAGCTCACGAGCAGCCTGCTCGGGATTCTCGTGAGCGGGCGCGTCGCCTTCGGCGAGCACGGCATCGATGATGCCCATCTCATGCACCTGATTGGCATTCATGCGCATGACGGCAGCCGCTTCGGCGGCGCGGGAGCGGTCCTTCCACAGAATGGACGCGAAGCCTTCGGGCGAAAGCACCGAATACACCGCATGCTCCTGCATGGCCACGCGATTCGAAACGGCAAGCGCCAACGCGCCGCCGGAACCGCCCTCGCCCAGGAGCACGCTCACCACGGGAACGCGCAACCCGGCCATGGCCTGCAGGTTCTCGGCGATGGCATTGCCCTGCCCACGCTCTTCCGCCTCGGCGCCGCAGAAGGCGCCCTGCGTGTCGACCAGGCAGATGATGGGACGCCCGAACTTTTCGGCCTGGCGCATGAGACGCAGGCTCTTGCGATAGCCCTCCGGCTGCGGGCAGCCGAAGTTGCGCGCGATGCGCTGCTTCAAGTCCTCGCCCTTTTCCTCGGCGATAACGGTAACCACCTGGCCACCCAGCCAGCCGATGCCGCCCACGATGGCGCCATCGTCGCCGAACGCGCGGTCGCCATGCAACTCGATGAAGCCGTCGATCATCTTGCGGATGTAGTAGATGGCCGTGGGACGATGCGTGTTCCTGGCAAGCTGCACGCTCTTCCAGGCCTCGTTCGGCTCCTCGCTCGACTGGCTCGTGTCGGATACGGGACGCGGCTCCTTGTACAGGGGCACGCCATCGGAAAACGCCACGGCGTCGCGCGAACCAAGCGCCTCCTGAAGCTCGGGGATGCCCAGCTTCTTGCGCAGCGCATCGAAGAAGCCAGGTTCGGGCTCTTCGAGCTCGGTTACGGGCACGCGGCCGTACGTAACGTGGTTATACGAGTTGCGGCCCGTCTCGATTGCCTCCTTCACGCTGCCATACGTAAGGATGGCCGTGGGCGTGCCCGGCTCCACCGAGCTGGTGGTGGCACGATGCATGGCCAGCAGGTGCGCCAGCGTGCGGCGCAGCTCCTCGCGCGGAACGATGGCGTCAATCAAGCCGTGCTCCAGGGCGAATTCCGCCGTCTGGAAGCCCTTCGGGAGCTCCTGGCGAATCGTATCCTGAATGACGCGCTTGCCGGCGAAGCCGATAAGCGCATGCGGTTCGGCGATGATGATGTCGCCCTGCGTGGCAAACGACGCGGTAACGCCGCCCGTGGTGGGGTCGGTAATGATGGAAATGTAGAGCAGGCCCGCGCGGGAATGGCGCTCCACCGCGCAGCTGACCTTCGCCATCTGCATGAGGGACACAAGGCCCTCCTGCATGCGCGCACCACCGCTCGCGCAGAAGATGATGACGGGCAAGCCCTCTTCCGTGGCGCGGTCGAACAGCTTCGACACCTTATCGCCCACAACCGAGCCCATGGAGCCCATGAAGAAGCCTGCCTCCATCACGCCCAACGCGCACGGCAGGCCCGCGATGCGGCCACGACCCGTGCGAACGGCTTCATCGAGGCCCGTCTTCTCGCGCTGCTTCTGCAGCTTGTCCTGATACCCGGGAAAATCGAGTGGGTCGGTTTCCGTGCAGGTGGCGTTCCACTCCTCGAAGCTGTCCATATCCAGCAGGTCGTTGATGCGCTGCGTGGAGGACAGGCGGTAGTAGGTGCCACACGCCGGGCAGGTGTAGTAGCTCTTCGCCAGCGAGGACTCGGCGAACGTGAGCTTGCAATTGCGGCACGTGCACCAATGCTCTTCCTCTACGGAATCGCGGTCGGTTTCGCAGAGCTTCCAACCCAGAAGGTTGGCGGCAACGTCGTCGGTGGCATACACGCTAATGCCATGGCATTTCGCGCGAGCGAGGAACGAGTCGACCGTCGCCAGGGGCAGCGCCTCTTCGCACAGCAGGATGACCTGAGCCTCCGCCTCCAGGGCGGCGCCAAGCACCGCATAGGCGTTCGAGAAGAGCTCATCGGAATAGCGTTCGCCCAGGCACACGCGCTTCTCGGCGAAGCGCAGATAGGAAGCCGCCTTGTGGTCTTCGGTGTATACGGCGCACGGCTGCATGCCCGCAGACGCGACATCCTGAAGGACCGTGCGCGCATCCTTGCCATGCGTCATGACCAGCGCAACGGGAATCGTCGCAGGCGCTTCCTCGGTGATGCGGTCGAGCCGATACAGTACCTTTGCGGCATCAGCCGTTTCGCTCTGGTTCGCTACGGGCGTTCGCCCATAGGTATAGTAGTTCTCCATGTAAACCCCCTCCGCGCGTTACGCCTGCTGAGCAGTGGCGAGCACGTATTTCTGCGTCGCCTGCGCGCACACTTCGCCATCGACCGTGGCCACGACTTCGGCGACCACCATGCGGGAGCCAGCCTTCACGATCGTGCCTTCCAGACGAACCGTCTCGCCGGGCAGAACCTGGCGGCGGAACTTCGCCTTATCGATGCCCGTGAGGAACCCTACCGTGCCCTCGATGCCACGACCTGCGAGAACGCAGAACGACGCAGCCTGGGCGAGCGCCTCCATGAGGATGACGCCGGGCAGGACGGGATGCGTGGGGAAATGCCCCTTGAAGATCTCGAGCTCGGAATCGACGTCGAGCTCGGCGACGACATGCTCGCACGGCGCGCACTCCAGCACGCGCGTGACCCATACGAAGGGCTCGCGGTGCGGAAGCACGCTCTTCACGACAGACGCATCTGCGGGAAAGGTAATATCCATCTTGTACACACTCCTTTGCGCGGTACGCGCTTATGCCTTGTAAGGCGAAATGGCCAGGGCGGCGTTATGTCCGCCGAAGCCCAGGGACGTCGTAAGGGCGACCTTCTGCTCGTAGCCCTCCATGGGCTGGGAAACGACGTTTACGGGACATTCCGGGTCGGCCTGCTCGAAGCCGGACGTGGGAGGAACCGCGTCGCGCATCACGGAGAGCGCGCACACGATGGCCTCGATGGCGCCCGCAGCGCCCAGCGTATGGCCGATGCAGCCCTTCACGCTGGTTACCGGCACCTTCTTGCCCTCTTCTTCGCCGCACAACGCGAGAAGCGCTGCCGATTCGGTGCTGTCGTTGGCAGCGGTGCCCGTGCCATGGGCATTCAAATGGCCCAGGTCAGAAGGCGTGAAGCCTCCCTCTTCCAGGGCCATGCGCATGGCGCGCGTGATGCCCTCGGCGCTGGGATCGGGGGCGGTCATATGATAGGCATCGCCCGTGGAGCCGTAGCCCGTGACCTCGGCCAAGATGGCGGCGCCACGCGCAATGGCATGCTCGAACGATTCCAGAACCACGGCACCTGCGCCTTCGCCCGCCACGAAGCCGCCCCTGCGGGCGTCGAACGGAAGAGACGCCTTCGTGGGGTCTTCTTCCTTGGTAAGGGCGCCCAGGTTGCTGAAGCCCGCGATGCAAATAGGGCTGATGGCCTCTTCGGCGCCACCAGCCAGGGCGGCGTCGACATAGCCATGGCGGATGTCGCGCACGGCGGTACCGATGGAATGGGCACCCGTGGCGCATGCCGTCACGATGTCGAGGCACTCGCCCTTCATGCCGTAGCGAATGGCGAGGTTGCCCGCAGCGATATTGCTGATCATGGTGGGCACGAACAGCGGGCTCACGCGCTTGGCACCCTTGTTCTCGAGGTCGTGGAAGCCCTTCTGCAGCTCGTCGATGCCACCGATGCCCGAACCGAAGATGACGGCGACGCGGGAAGCGTCCTCCTCTTCCATCTTCAGGCCGCTCTGGGCAAGGGCCTCGTCGCTCGCCACGATGGCGTACTGCACGAAGCGCTCGAAACGACGCGCCTCCTTCTTGCTCAGGCCATGTTCGGTGCCGTCGAAGTTGCGCACTTCGCCCGCGTTATGAACCTGGAATTCCTCGGTATCGAAGCGCTCGATGGGCGCGATGCAGCACGAACGCTGCATGAGCGCACCCCACAGGACGTCGACGCCGATGCCCGCAGGCGAAACGGCGCCCATGCCCGTGATGGCTACGCGGTGGGTGCCGTCGGGGCGACGGGTTGCGGTGTTCAGTTCGCTCATTCGGAAAGACCTCCGTCCACGCATACCACCTGGCCGGTGATATAGCTCGATTCTTCTTCGGCCAGGAAGGCGACGAGATGCGCCACGTCTTCGGGCTGGCCCAGGCGACCACAGCCAATGCGGTCGATGATTGCCGTGCGCTGCTTTTCGGTGAGCGCATCGGTCATGGGCGTCTCGACGAAACCGGGGGCGACGGCGTTAACCGTTACGCCACGGCCAGCGAGTTCCTTCGCCAGCGACTTGGTAAGGCCGATGATGCCCGCTTTGGAAGCCGCATAATTAGCCTGGCCAGCGTTGCCGTATACGCCAACGACGCTGGAAAGGCTGATGATGCGGCCATAACGCTGCTTGGTCATGGCGCGGGAAACCGCCTTGCAGCAGTTGAAGGAGCCCTTGAGGTTAACGGCGATGACGCTGTCGAAATCCTCTTCCTTCATGCGCATGATAAGGCCGTCGCGCGTGATGCCGGCATTGTTCACCAGCACGTCGACGCGGCCGAATTCGGAAAGGACCGTATCGACCATCTGCTTGGCCTCGTCCATCTTGGATACGTCGGCCACGGCAACGATGGCGCGCACGCCGAAATCGCGTTCGATTTCAGACGCAACCGCGTTCGCGCTTTCCAGGGAGGACTCGCTGGGGCAATTCACGCAGACGTTATACCCCCTCGATGCGAATTCCAGGGCAATTGCGCGGCCAATGCCGCGACCCGAACCCGTGACGATAGCCGAACGGGTGATGGGCGTTTCCTGTTCTTGCATTGCTACTCCTTCATATCGACGTTCGCCTTAGCGCACGCGGGCGCGGCGAACGCTCTGGATGCTTCCAGAAATCCGAGCGCCGGATGAAACCGGCGCCCGTCTGTGTTTAAGCTCGACTCTCGATAAGGGATTCGAAGCTCGCCTTATCTTGCACGCACACGTGGGTAAGCGATGGATCGATGCGCTTCACCAGGTTATTCAGGACGCCGCCAAAGCCGACTTCCACGAAATCGGTGGCGCCGGCGGAAGCAAGCGCCTGCACGCTCTGCATGAATCGCACGGGATGCGTGAGATGCGCCGCCAGATGAGCGGGAGCCTCGGCAGCGGAAAGGGGCTGCGCATCCGTGTTGCAGATGAGCGGAACGCGGGGCTCGTCGAAGTCGACCGTTTCCAGGTACGCTGCGAACTCGGTTGCCGCCTGCTGCATGAGCGGGCTGTGGAAAGCGCCCGACGTAGCCAGGCGACGGGCCTTGTAGCCACGTTCCTTCCATGCGGCCTCGGCACGGTCGACGGCGTCGACTTCGCCCGAAACAACAATCTGAGCTGCGCTGTTATAGTTCGCGGGAACAAGCACCTGGCCCTGGGCGCACTGAGCGCACACCTCTTCGACCTCTTCGGGCTTACCCTTCATGAACGCGCTCATCACGCCGGCGCTTTCGGCGGCAGCCTTCGCCATGAGCCCGGAACGCACCGACAGAAGGCGGAACGTGTCTTCCACGGAAAGCATGCCGGAAATGGCCAGGGCGCTGATCTGCCCGAGCGAGAAGCCCAGAACGGCCTGGGGGCGAATGCCGCGGGCGACAAGCGCCGCCGCAACGCCGATGGACAGCGTCGCGATGGCGGCCTGGGCATTACGCGTCTCGTTGAGCTCTTCGGCAGTGGCCTGCGTGCACAGGTTGCGAACGTCGAGGCCCAGCACATCGCCCGCGCAGTCGAACACTTCGGCCACTTCGGGGATGTCGATGATGTCGGCGCCCATGCCAGGCTTCTGGGAACCCTGGCCAGAGCACATGAACACGCGTGCGTTTGCTTCGTTCAATTCCATACGATCACGCCCCACTACAGCGCGCGCTCGGCGCTTTTCGCGGCGCGTGCCTCGAGGGAAAGACCGCAGATGGCTTCGGCTTGGCTCACCATTTCCTGCAACACGGACGCAGCCGTTTCGCGCTTGTTGACAATGGAGGCAATCTGACCAGCCATGACGGTGCCATTTTCAACATCGCCCTCCACGGCGCGGCGCAGGCTGCCCACGTACATGGCCTCGAGCTCGGCGCCCTTCGTCGGGTCGGTTTCGAGCTTGCGCGCGGTACGTGCGAACTTGTTCTTCAGGCAACGCACCGGATGACCCGAGCCACGACCGGTGACGATGGTGTCGGCATCCTTCGCGCCCAGAATCTTTTCCTTGTACGCGTCGGAAACCGTGCACTCCTCTACCGTGAGGAAGCGTGTACCGCACTGAACGCCTTCGGCGCCCAGCGCGAATGCAGCCGCGAGACCGCGGCCATCGGCAATGCCGCCAGCGCCGATAACGGGAATGCTAACAGCTTCGCATACCGAGGGAATAAGAGCCATGGTCGTGAGCTCGCCCACATGACCGCCCGATTCGGTGCCTTCCGCCACAACGGCGTCGGCGCCCAGGCGCTCCATGCGGCGGGCCAGAGCAGCACTCGCCACGACGGGGATGACCTTGATGCCGGCTTCCTTCCACATTTCCATGTAGTTGGCCGGACTGCCAGCGCCCGTAGTGATGACGTCGATCTTGAGGTCGACCAGAAGCTTGGCCAGATCGGCAGCCTGAGGATCCATGAGCATGACGTTGGCGCCGATGGGAGCGCTGGTCTTGGCACGTGCGGCCTCGACCTGCTCTTCCACCCACGAAAGCGGGGCACCACCGCAGGCGATGATGCCCAGTCCGCCAGCCTCGCTCACGGCAGACGCAAGGCTCGCATCGGCGATGCGAGCCATAGCGCCCTGAATGATGGGCACGCGAATGCCCAGTAGTTCAGTTACGCGAGTATTCATGCGCGCCTTATTTCAGAGAGTCGATGTATTCCACCATGGCGCCGATGGTATCGAGGCCTTCGGGCTCGCCGAACTCGATGTCGAGCTTCTCTTCGATGTCGCAGGTCATTTCAACCATGTCGAGGGAGTCGATGCCCAGAGATTCCAGGGTGGACTCCGGAGTAACCGTTTCGGGGTCGATGTCGAGGTTGTCGGAGAGCACTTCTTTGATGACGTCGATGGTAGCCATGAACATCTTCCTTTCGCTTGGAATCTAATTCCTTAGACAATCTAACTATTCAGATATGGTAAGGATACCACCTGGAGAACGCAACCGTCTCCACAGTATTCGCGCGCCAACGAGGGCGCGCGAACCAAGCAGCTAAGTTGTGGTGGCAAGCTAGGCGACGGTCGCCTCGTAACCCGCTTCCACGATGGCGGCCACGAGCACATCGTCGGCCACATCGGCAGATAGATGAACCACGGCGCTCTTCGCATCCAGGTCGACATCGGCGGAGGTTACGCCCTCGACGCCCTCCAGGGCCTTGGTCACGTGGGCGACGCAGTGCTGGCACATCATGCCCTCGACGTTGAACTTCTTTTCCATGACGGTCTCCTTTGCGCTATCGGCATGTTCCACCGGCGCGCCCTCGGCGCCGGACGATTCCAGTTCCTCTTCCCCATCTGCGACCGCGGCAACCGTGGACGCAGCGAGCGAAGGCTTCCACGAGCGCATGCGCAACGCGTTGCCAACCACGAACACCGACGAGAAGCCCATGGCCGCGGCACCGATCATCGGGTTGATGGTAAGGCCGGCCCACGCGAAGAAGCCCGCCGCGATGGGAATGCAAATGACATTGTAGATAAACGCCCAGAACAGGTTCTGGCGAATGGTGCGCAACGTGCGGCGCGAAAGCTCGACGGCGGAAACGACATCGGCCAAGTCGCTGCGCATGAGCACGACGTCTGCGCTGTCGATGGCGATATCGGTACCGTTGCCGATGGCGATGCCCACGTCGGCTCGGGCAAGCGCGGGAGCGTCGTTCACGCCATCGCCCACCATGATCACGCGCCCGGCCTGGGAGAGACGCGAAACCTCACGCTCCTTGTCGGCAGGAAGCACGCCCGCGATCACGCGGCCCACGCCCGCCTGGCGCTGAATGGCAGCGGCAGTGCGCTCGTTGTCGCCCGTGAGCATAATGGTCTCGATGCCCAATCCGCCCAGCGCCTCGATAGCGCGAGCGCTCGTGGGCTTGATGCGGTCGGCAACCGCGATAACGCCGGCCAACTTGCCGTCGCAACCGAAATAGAGCGGCGTCGCGCCTTCGTCGGCATACGCGTAGGCCAGCTCCTCGACCTCGCTAACCGAGATGCCACGCTCGCCCATGAGCGACGCATTGCCAGCGCAAACCGTATGCCCGTCGACGAGCGCAGCCACTCCCCCGCCGGGAATCTGCTCGAACTCGACGGCGATGGGCGAAGACGCCTCATGCTCGGATGCATACGCAACGATGGCGCGCGCGAAAGGATGCTCGCTCTTCGCCTCGAGCGCTGCGGCAAAGGAGACGAGCTCATGCTCGCCCAGGCCAACGGGATACACGTCGACAACGGAAGGCGCGCCGGCCGTGATGGTGCCCGTCTTGTCGAACACCACGGTATGGGCATTGCCAGCCGCCTCGAGCGCTTCGGCCGACTTGATGAGGATGCCGCTGCGCGCGCCGCGGCCCGTTCCCACCATGATTGCCGTAGGCGTGGCCAGGCCCAACGCGCACGGGCACGAAATGACGAGCACGCTGATGGCGTAGTTCAGGGCCTGCGACAAATCGGCGCCCAGCACCATCCAAAGCGCGAACACGGCCAGGGCAAACGCAATGACCACCGGCACGAAGACGCCGGCGATCTTGTCGGCCGTCTTCTGGATGGGGGCCTTCGAGCTCGTGGCATCGTCGACCAGGGCGATGATGCCCGCAAGCACCGTATCGTCGCCCGTCTTGGTTACGCGCATGGTGAAATAGCCCGCCGTATTCATGGTGGCGCCCGTCACCACATCGCCGGGAGCCTTCTCCACGGGCACGCTTTCACCGGTAAGAGCCGATTCGTCTACCGAAGCCGCGCCTTCGAGCAGCACGCCGTCGAGGGGAATGGCCTCGCCCGTGCGCACCACGAGCACGTCGCCCACGGAGACCTGCTCCACGGGGAGCTCCACCTCAACGCCATCGCGGGAAACGCGCGCCGTTTTGGGAGCGAGGTCGATGAGCTTCGAGATAGCATCGGTGGTACGCCCCTTCGCACGGGCCTCGAAGTACTTGCCCACCGTGATGAGCGTGAGAATCATGCCCGCGGAATCGAAGTACAGCGAAGAAAACGCCCCGTGCATGGCCTCCATGTCGCCCGCGCCCATCGCATACGCCATCAGGTACATGTTCGCGATGCTGTACCCCATGGACGCAGTCGCGCCAATGGCAATGAGGGCATCCATATTGGGCGACAGGTGGAAGAGGCTCTTGAAACCCCCACGGAAGAAATCGGCACCGGCTACCACGATGGGAATCGAGAGCAGCAGCTCGGTAAGCGCGACGATGAACATGTTCTCGTCGCCCATGAAGATCATGGGAAGCGGCCATTCGAGCATATGGCCCATGGCCAGATAGAACAGGGGAACGCAGAAAATCGCCGAGACGATAAGCCTCATGCGCATATGGCGCTCGCGACTAGCAGCGAGCTCTTCCTGGCGCTCATGGGCGAAACGCGCGGCGCTCTTGCCGCCGCCTTGCTGCTCAACGGGCTCGCGTAGAATCGCCCCGTAGCCCGCTTTCGACACTTGAGCCGCGATTTCGTCATCAATCGAGCTCACCTGCTCGGGCGTGACGTCGGAGGCGTATTCCACCTCCATGCTGTTCTTCAGAAGGTTGACGGCGCAATCGGCCACGCCGGGAACTGCGCGCGTCGCTTTGTCGACGCGCGACGAGCATGCCGCACACGACATCCCCGTCACATCGAAGGTATGTTTCACGTTCGTACTCCGTTCTGCAAAACTCGCAGCGGGCAATGACATTTTTCGGGGTCATTGTACCCCTACGGAACGGAGTGCATGGGGCAGGAATTCACAGCCGCGAGGTGCACACGCAGCTGTAACCATTCTGCAACCTTGGCTAGTTCGAACGCGTGGTGGTAGTGGTCGTCGTGGTAACGGTGGTGTATTCGTCTTCGTCGCTGGCGGAAGAAGAGGCGCTCACCGTGCCCGTGGCCTTCACCGACGGGATGACGCTATCCTGCGCGAAATCGATGTCGGGCGTGCCAATGGCGCTCTTGCTCATTTCGCTCACCTGGCTATACGTGAATGCGCCACCCGAAGAGAGGCGTACCAGGTCTTCGAGCACGCTCGTCGAGACGATCTGGTCGACGGAGCCCTGGGCCATGAGCGATGCATAATAGGCCCAGTTCGTCGTCCAGACTTCCACGCGATAGCCATTGCCCTGCACGGTGCCCGCGATATGGTCGACGTTGTCTTCCTCGTCGCTCTTGGCGCCGTCTTTCACGCATGTCACCGTCATGAGCTCGAGGCTGCTGTAGCCATCCAGGTACACGGTAACGGTGGGAAGCCCATTGTTCTTCGTGGTCTTCGTGCTCACCTCGTCGCGCCACAACGCGGGAATGGTGACCGTAAAGTAATCGGTTTCCACCACGCTACCGGAAGCCTCCGCCTCCTCTTCCTGCGCCGTGGTGCGCGCAGTGGTAATGGCATCGACGTACTTCTGGATAGTCGCATCGTCCAACGACGCTTCGGTCATCCACTGGCGAACATCGGAAATCTGCTGGTCGGTAATATCGATGGGCTGAATCACCGAATAGGACATCGAGGCAGTGGTTCCCGCATTGCCGTCGACGGCAATGCCATCAGCCGTAACGGATACGTTCACCGCAGCGGGAAGGTTGTAGATATTGCCAGCTGCCGTAACCGGGGATCCCGCAGGCGTGAACGTGTAGGTGCCCTGCAGCAGATCGATGGTGTTGTCGGCAAGCGTCATGAGATGAATCTCGTTGACGCTATTGCCGTCGAGGTCGGTGCCCGTAACGCGAATGGGAATGACCGACGAGGAACCCGCCTTGTATTCGGGCAGGTCGAAGGCAATCTTCACCGTCTGCCTTACATGCTGGGCATCGTAGGCGGCCTGACTGGCCTTATCGTTTTGGAACGTCTGGAACGCGGAATAGATGCCGAAGATCACGCCGCAGATTACCAGAATGGCCACGACAAACATGAGCAGCTTCTGATACCAGGGCTGACGGCGCTCGTACAGCGGCACCGCGGAATACGCGGCCCCCTGCGGGCGCATCTGGCGATTGGCGAGCCTACTGCGATTATGGTGAACCTGAACGGGCACTACGCGCCCGCCCATTTGCATGAGGGGCATGCCGCACGCGTGGCAGCGCTCCGCCTGCCTACCGTTCCTTGCTCCGCAACGAGGACACTGCATGTCTATCCTTTTCCGTTTCAGCTGCGATTTAAGACAGCCTGGCCGCGATGCGCCCCATTTTACCACGTGAGCGCATATACGTCTTCAGCCAGGCGATACCGTGAATTACGCCTCGAACAGCACGGCTCCCGAGGTGAGGCCCCCGCCGAAGCCGGCCATGACCACCTTGTCGCCGCGCTTGATGCGACCGTCGCAATACGCGTCGCACAGCGCCATGAGGGCGCTGGCCGCGCTCGTGTTTGCGCTCGTGCCGATGGAAACCTGGAAACGTTCGAGGGGGACTTCCATCTTCTTGGCCACGTGGGCGATGATGCGCTCGTTCGCCTGATGGGGGACGATGCATTTCACCTGGTCGATATCGATGGAGCCACGCTCGAGAACCGCCTCGATGGCCTCGCGCATGGCAGCGGTGGCGAACTTGAAGACGGTACGCCCCGCCATGCCGATGAACGGCGTCACGGGAATGGCGCAATCGAATGCGGCATCGTTCGAGGATTCCGCGACACCCGCCTCGTCGAAGGGGAACAGGGCGCGATCGAACATGTTCGCGCGCGAAAGCGTGAGTTCCTCGTCGTCGGTATTCTTCAAAAACGAGCTGATAATGCCCGTCTGCGATTCGTCCCATTCCAAGAGAACGGCGCCCGCTCCATCGCCGAACAGCACGCACGTCGCGCGGTCGGTCCAGTCGACGATGCGACTCAGGCGTTCGACGCCCACCACGAGGGCGCGGCGAATGCTGTTGCCGCTGCCCGGTGCCATCTGCGAGGCACGCATCATGTTTTCGGCCACGGTGATGCCGTACACGCACCCCGAGCAGGCGGCATTCAAATCGAACGCCACCGCATTGGTAAGGCCCAGGCGCATCTTGATCAGGGAAGCCTGGCAGGGAATGGTGGCGTCGGGCGTGATGGTCATGCAGATGAGCAGGTCGATGCTTTCGGGGTCGACCGAGCCCAGATTCCACGAGGAGGCCTCGATGGAAGAGCCCTCAAGACCCAAAGCAGCAGAACAGGCAGCAGCCGCAAGGTCGGTGCTCGACTCGTTCACGGCGATGCGGCGTTCGTGGATACCCGTGCGCTTCACGATCCATTCGTCGCTCGTATCGACGAGCTTGGCCAAATCGTCGTTGCTCACCGACAGCTTCGGGAGCGCCTTGCCGCATCCAATAACCGTGCAACCCACGTATATGCCTCCTTCACGCACCGCTCACGCATGGTCGTATTGTGCAGCACGCGCGCAAGGTTTACGATGCGGTAAAATACTTTGAAACTCAAACAAAATTATCCGATGCCCCCAGGCGATGCAAGCGTATACATGCAACGCCCACGGCGATGAAGGTGGACCCATCTATGGCAGCTTCCGCATATCCGGCCATGGCCGCGCATAATCTTGGCCTCGACGACCTGTTCTCGGGAACGTTCCAGTCGGTCATGCGCATCGAAGAGCGCGCGCTTGCCAACCAGTTCACCCAGGGCCTTACCATCACGGACATCCATACTATCGTAGCCGTTGGGCTCTACGAGCGAAACCCAATGAACGTCTGCGCGACGCGCCTGGAGGTAACGCTCGCCACGCTCACCACCGCCGTGAACAAGCTGGAAAAGCTGGGCTACGTGCGTCGCGAACGCTCGCAGGAAGACCGCCGCAAGGTGCTCCTCTCCCTCACCACGAAGGGCCGCAAGGCGTACCGTGCGCACCGCCTCTTCCATGAGCGCATGATCTCCGAAGCACTCAACGGTCTTACGAGCGAAGAGCAGCGCGTCCTCGCCCACGCCCTCGCGAAAGTGAAGAACTTCTTCGACGAACGGGCCTAATGCCCCACATTACAACTTGGTGCGCCTTGGTCGCGCGCAATTGCGCCCCCTTGGCGCTCGCGCTACAATGGCCTTCCATGATTGCTACAAAAGACATATCATTTAGTTCAGGACGCCGGCGCGTGGTAGTTGGTATGGGCGCTCTTGCAGTAGCGGGGGCGTTGGGGTGCGCGCTGCCACGCCGCGCGTCCGCCGACGAGCTGCTCGACCTGAAGACGCAGCAATACGATGTGCAGCAGCAGATCATCCAGATGCGCGGCGAAGTGGAAACCGCTGCCGACAATTACCAGAAGGCCCTGGAAGAGCACGACGCCGCCGAAGCGGAAGTCGCCGAAGTCCAGAAGCTCATCGACGTTAACAACAAGCGCATCGGCGAGCTGCAGGACCGCATGGGCGAACGCATCCGCCTGGAATACAAGACGGGGCTCACGAGCATATACGACCTGCTCTTCGGCTCGAGCACGTTCGAAGAGCTTGCCACGCAGCTCGACATGTACGACTACATCAACAAGGCCGACGCCGAAATGGTGCAGGAAACGAAAGACCTGCGTGCCCAAAACGAGGAAGCCAAGCGCAAGAAGCAAGAGCAGGAGCAGATCGCCCGTTCGAAGATGGATGAGGCGAACCGCATCAAGGAAGAGGCCGAAAAGAAGACGGCCGAGCTGCAAACGCTGTACGACAGCCTCGACGCCCAGGCAAAGGAGCTGCTCGAAACCGCCCAAGCGCAGGCAATGGCGAGCGCCGACTGGCCGGTCGACATCATCGGCAATCCGCGCAACATCGAGCCCTTCCCCGCCATCATCGACTATGCGCTCTCGCGCGTGGGATGCCCCTACGTCTGGGGCGCCGCCGGCCCCGACACGTTCGATTGCTCGGGCTTGGTCATCTGGGCATTCGCGCAGGCGGGCATCAAGGGAATGCCCCACTACACGGGCTCGCTTTACGACCTGGCGCACGCCAGGGGCGCCATCCTGAACCTCACCGACGTAAAGCCGGGCGACATCCTCTTTCGCCCCGGGCACTGCGGAATCGCGCTGGGCGACGGCGGACTCCCCTACGTGCACGCGCCCAACACTGGCGCACTCGTGCGCACCACCGATTCGCTCTCGTATTCGAAATTCGTCTGCGGCCTGCGCTTCCCTCACTAGGCGCGGTCGGTGATATCCGAGAAATAGCCCAACAGGCCCACGATGTGGCCATCTTGGAATACGGGCATCTTGTTCGCAATGATTGCGCGCTCCTCGCCCTTCGCGATGCAAAAGCCATGGGCACCCTGAATGCACCCGCCCTCTAGAACATCCTCTTCGTCCGACCTAAAGGGACCGGGGTTGCTATGCCATCCCATATCCTCGTCGGTCTTTCCCAAGATATCGCGCACGCTGCCGAAGCCGTAGTAATCCAAGAACGCACGGTTCGCCCCCAGGAACCGGCGATGCTTGTCTTTCCAGAACACCTTCTGCTCGGTCGCGTACAGCACGGCATCGACGAGCGACGTGGTGGCAAGCCCGCCCACAATGGCGGAAAGCCCCTGGTCGCCAAGCGTGCCCACGAGCTTGAAGCAGGCAACGACGCGGCGCTCGCCCGAAGCCGCAACCGGCGTGATGACAACGCGCACCCAGCGATAGCCACGCGTGCGAATGCGGAAGCGGAAGATGAGCGAGATAAGGCCATTATTCGCGCGCAGGCGACGCAATATGGAGTGCTGGTCGAAGAACGCCGTGAACAGCTGCCGCTCGTCAGGATGCACGTAGCCCTCCGACACGAGCTGGATCACCTTCGAGAGCTTTCCGCGGGCGAACAAATTCTTGTCCGCTTCCGAGGCATAGCGAATGTTGTCGAACTCCCCGGATACGATGTCGATGACGTCGATGCGATCGAACAGGCCATATACGAACGAGCGCACCGTCACCTGGCTATCCCAGCTATCAGCCGAATCGAGGCGCGTGAGGTTCACGGCTCGCACCAGATATGCGTCACGATGGTCGGCCTGCGCGACATGGCGCACGCTGAGCGCGCACAGGTCGCCGCCGAAATTGAACTCGACGGCACGGTCGGCCTGTTCCGTCTTCGCCTCGAGCGCCGTATGCAGGAAGCGGTCGCGCAGAATGGTTCCGAATTCCCGCTCCTCGCTCATCAGGTCCTCGAAATGATGCACGCCCAATGCCGCGAGAAAGCCGCCGAACGGGCGATTGCGGGAAATGACGCGCAGGCGTCCGCGGTCAATCTCAACGACCGCCAGGGGCACCGTGCCGGAAATGAGCATGTCCGATGCCGCCATGGCATCCGCCAAACCACCCGCCAGGCTCACGCGGCCGATATCGCTGAAGTAGCCGCTTTCCGTAACCGTTTCCGATTCGAGCGTGCCGCCCTGAATGCGCTCGACGATATCGTCGATGGGAGCCGGGCGTGAGAACAGGTAGCCCTGCGCCTTCTCGCAGCCAATCGACTGAAGGAACTCAAGCTGGTTCTGCGTTTCCACGCCCTCGGTGAGCGTATGGGCCCCCAGGCGCTTCACCATGCCAACGACCTGCGAGAGCACCGTGCGCGTAGCCGGGTTCTTGTCGATGTCGCGAATGAGGCTCATGTCGATCTTCACGGTATCGAACAGCACGGCAGTAAGGGCGGAAAGCGAGGAATACCCGCTGCCGAAGTCATCCATCCAGATCTTGTATCCAGCGCGACGGAACCGCTCGACCCCCTCGCGCACCATGACGAAGTCCTCGGCGAACGAGCTTTCCGTCACCTCGATATCCAGGTCAGACGGATTCATGCCATTTTCGCGCACCGCGCTGTCGACGATCTCGAAGATATCGCACAGCTCGAAGTCGAGGCGCGAAAGGTTCACGGAAACGCTTGCAGTGGGCACGAGCTCGCGGATGCGATGAAACTCGCTGCACACCGTGCGAATCACGAACGCGTCGAGCTTATGGATGAAACGGCTCTGCTCGAGCGTGGAGATGAACTGGCCGGGGTCCATCATGCCGTGCACGCGGCTGTTCCAGCGCACAAGAGCTTCCACGCCGCAGATCTTTCCCGAGATCACGCGCACGATGGGCTGGTAGTACACGGTGAGCTCGCCCGAAGCTATGCCCTCTTCCAAATTATTGAGCACGTAGCCATCGCGGCTGAGCTTGCGCGCCAGCTCGTCGTCGAAATAGCGAACGTGCACGCCGAAGCGGTCGGTGACGCTCTGACACGCAAACAAGGCACGGTCGATAGCGCGCTTCTCGCTCGCCGATGAATCGTCGAGCACGTACACGCCCGCGATGATGCCCAGCGACGTGCGCTCGTAATGCCACGCCATGTGCGAATGAATGGCGGCGATAGCCTGCTCGATTCGCTCATTGCGCACGATGCAGCAGAAGCGGTCGGCATACAAGCGCCCCAGAATGCCGTCGGGGAAAATGCTTCGCAGGACCTCGCCCATGGTGCGCAGGCATTCATCGCCGCGCGCATAGCCGTGGCGGCTGTTGATTCCCTTGAAGTTGCCGATATTGATGACGATGAGGGCGTGGGTGCCCGGATTTTTCATATGGGAGATGAAAGAAGACGCACGGGCACGGAAGGCGGGTTCGCTCAGCAACCCCGTCACACTGTCTTTTGCCGCATATGACTCCAACGCTTCCGGCACAGCACACCCTTCGCATTCGGGAGCCAACGCATGGCCCCAAACTGCGCCCCCAAGTGTCTGACAATTATAGCAGAGGTACTAATTGGTACCGTTCGAGATGCATTGGAAGATGCGCGCACCACCACATCCGTCAACTGCCTGTTGCTCTAGACGGGAAAAACGGCCGCGAGCGGAGGCATCGGCGGCAAGATTGGCGAGTGCACGGGCGATTCCGTCGAAATCGAATGGACGCTCGATCGAAACATGCGGCCCCAAGCCAAGGTCCTGGAATCCGCGGGCATGACCCGTCTGGTTCTCGGCGGTAGGCAGGGCCACCGTAGGTACGCCCACGCAGGCGAGCTCGTACAGAGTAAGCCCCGAAGCGGAAAGAGCGACATCGGCGGAGCGCATGAGCTCGGGCATGTTCGTGGCGTTGCGCACCAAATGCACGCGGCCGGCCACCTGCGTGCCGAACGAGCTGAGCGAGAACGGGGCGTCGCCACCCAGCACCACGTAGACATGGGCGCTTTCATGCGCGCGCAGGCAGCAATCGGCAAGCCTTTCCAGAATGCCATCGGGATTTGCATAGCCGCAGGTAACGAGAATGGAATGCACCTCGTCGCCCGTAGGTTCGGCGGAGCGCATTTCCGAAAACGCATGGCGTACGGGCGCATACGCGGGGCCAATGCAGAGCATGGTAGGCAAGCCCTCGTAGGCGTCGCGGTACTGGGCTTCCGTGAAGGCAAAGCCGTAGTTGATGACCACGTCGGCCTGGATGGGCGCGGGATGCGACGTGAAGCCCTCCTTGAACGTGAAGGCATCGTCGATGTAGGCGACCTTGGTGTCACGCGAGGCAAGAAGATTCGCAAGCTCGTCGAAGAACCCGTTCGTTACGGCGTACGAGTCGATGAGGATGGCCGACGCGTCTTCATCGCGGGCCACGCGCGCGAGATTGATGGCGTCGACGCGCATGAACAGGTGCGGATCGCCGCCCACCATTTCGCAGGGGAAGCCAAACGACTCGACGATGAGAGCCGACTCTTCGGTGGACACGAGAAACAGAACGTCTTCGCCAGCGAGACGCGCCTGCTCGGCAACGGCGGCGCAACGCATGACATGCCCTACCCCGATGGCCACATCGGCACTCGCATCGGTGCGAATAAGAAGCATCTCATGCACCCCTCTCGTCGTCTCTGGCGCTTCATTTCCAGAGGGGATTATACCCCACCCAGACAGGGTGCGACATGCGCCGCGCCCTGCAAATCGATGTATCGATGGGCAAACGGCGTGACTACAGGCGCTCCAGGGTCTCGGCGCTATCGAAGGCCGGCTGGCCCCCTTCGGCGAGTTCGTGCGCGTATTCGCGGTCGATGGCCGCGGTTGCACGAGGCGGCGTGACCTCGAACGGCACCGAGGGCGTAACGAGGCTCACGAGCGGCACGATGACGATCGAAAGCAGCATGGCGGCCGCACCCGCCACGATGGACGACCCCATGAAGGGAACGATCATGTTGGCAGTGGTAAGGCCCACGCCGCAGATGAAGCTCGCCCAAACCGCAGCCTTCGAAATGCGCTTGCTGAACAGGCCCCATAGCAGAGGACCCAGGAACGCGCCGGCAAGCGCGCCCCAGGAAATGCCCATGAGCTGGGCAATCCAGGTAATCGTGCTGTGATACTGCACGAGCGCGATGGCCGCCGACACCACGACGAAGAACACGATGAGCGCGCGCATCCAGCCAAGGGACGCTTCGTCGGACATCTTCTTCACCACGTTGCCCTTGATGAGGTCGAGCGTAAGCGTGCTGGAGCTGGTGAGCACGAGGGAGCTAAGCGTGGACATGCTCGCCGAAAGCACGAGCACCACGACCAAGCCGATAAGAGCATCGGGCAGGCTGGAAAGCATGGTGGGCATGATGGAGTCGTACACCGGAGTGCCATTGGCGGCAAAGGCGATATCGCCTTCGTACAGGCGCCCAAAGCCACCCAGGAAGTAGCTCCCGCCCGCAACCACCACGGCGAACAGCGTGCTGATAATGGCGCCTTCCTTCACCGCGGGGCCACTCTTGATGGCGTAGAACTTCTGAACCATCTGGGGCAATCCCCACGTGCCAAGGCTCGTGAGGATGATGACGCACACGAGGTTGAACAAATCGGGGCCAAACATGCTCACGAACGCGCCCTGGAGGCCGCCCGTATCGGCTTGCACCTGCGAAAGCGAGATAACCGCCTCCGAAAAGCCGCCATTCGAGAGCATCACGGCCACGATGACGGCGATGATGCCCACGAGCATGATGCAGCCCTGCACGAAGTCGTTCACCACGGTGGCCATGTAGCCGCCCAGAACCACGTAGATGCAGGTCACAACCGCCATACCCACGACGCACCATTCATAGGGAATGCCAAACGCCATCGTGAACAGGCGCGATAGGCCGTTATAAACCGAGGCGGTATAGGGAATGAGGAACACGAAGATGATGGCGGCGCTAGCCACGCGCAACGCCTTGCTCGCATAGCGCTTGCCGAAGAACTCGGGCATGGTGGCGGCCTTCAGGCGCTGGGTCATCTCGCGCGTGCGCGGACCAAGCACCCACCAGGCAAGCAAGCTTCCCAGGAACGCGTTGCCCAGGCCAATCCAGAATGCCGAAAGACCGAACTTCCAGCCAAACTGGCCAGCATAGCCCACGAAGATGACCGCGGAAAAGTAGCTGGTGCCGTAGGCGAAGGCGGAAAGCCACGGGCCAACGTTGCGACCACCCAAAACGAACCCATCGACGCTGTTCGCATGATGGCGCGTGTATATGCCAATCGCAACTACGATGGCGACGAACACGACGATCATGAGGAGCTTTGCAAACACGGGCTATTCCTTCCAGAGAGCAGGTACCCACCATCGGACATGGGGCACTTTACCACAGCAGAGTGCCCCAGTGCCAATGAATTCGGCACGTGACCGTGCGTGCCGAATGCTATTCCCCATGCACGGCCGCAGCCATTTCGGCAACGTAGGCAGAAACAGGCCCAGGGGCCCCATCGCCATGGGCGGCGATGAGCTTCATGATCGCGCTGCCCACGATGGCGCCGTCGGCGGCCCGCGACATGCTTGAGGCCTGCTCGGGCGTGGAAATGCCGAACCCAATAGCCGCAGGCACGTCGGTAGCCTCGCGAATATGCGCGACTAGCTCCCCGATATCGGTGGTGATGTGGCTGCGCACGCCCGTCACGCCCAGGGAGGAAACGACGTAGATGAATCCCGACGCCTCGCTCGCGATAGTGCGAATGCGATCCTTCGAGGTGGGAGCCACCATCGATACGACGTCAAGCCCATGGCGCGCAGCCGGAAGCGCAAACTCCTCGCGCTCCTCGAAGGGCACGTCGGGAAGAATGAGCCCATCCACGCCCACGCTCGCCGCGCGGTCCATGAAGCGCTCGACGCCATAGCTGAACACGACGTTCGCGTAGGTCATGAACACGAATGGAATGCTCACCGCCTGCCCATGCTCGCCCGAGCGCAGGCGCGCCACCATGTCGAGCACATCGTCGGTCGTGACGCCGCCCGCCAACGCGCGTTCATTCGCCTCCATGATGACGGGGCCTTCGGCTGTGGGATCGGAAAAGGGAATGCCTATCTCGATGAGGTCGGCGCCTGCCGCAGCCATGCCCCGAATGCACTCTTCGGTAACCGCAATCGAGGGATCGCCTGCGGTAATGAACGGAATGAATGCCTTTCCGCCCTGAAAGGCACGTGCGATGTTACTCATGGATATCCTCTCCCCTATAGCGCGCGACGGACACGCAATCCTTGTCGCCGCGCCCCGAAACGGTTACGACGATGCTCTGGTCCGGAGTCATTTCCCGCGCCAGCTTCATCGCGTACGCCAAGGCATGCGAGCTTTCGATGGCGGGAATGATACCCTCCATGCGCGACAGGTATTCGAACGCCTCAACCGATTCCTCATCGGTAACGGGCACGTAGCGCACGCGCCCAATGTCGTGCCAATGGGCGTGTTCTGGCCCGATGCCCGGGTAATCCAAGCCCGCGGAAATGCTGTACACGGGCGCTATCTGGCCATATTCGTCTTGGCAGAAATAGCTCTTCATCCCATGGAAGATGCCCTGGCTGCCCGTGGAGATGGTTGCGGCCGTCTCGAACGTATCAATGCCCCGACCTGCGGCCTCGCAGCCATAGAGCGCCACATCCGCATCGCCAATGAAGTCGTAGAACGTACCGGCTGCGTTGCTTCCGCCGCCCACGCATGCGACAACGGCATCGGGGAGCCGCCCCTCCGCCGCAAGATGCTGCTGCTTGATCTCGCGGCCGATGACAGCCTGGAAGTCGCGCACCATCGCGGGAAACGGATGCGGGCCCATCGTGGAGCCGATGCAGTAGTGGGTGTCGGCCATGCGGCCCGTCCACTCGCGCATCGCCTCGCTCACCGCGTCCTTCAGCGTGCCCGTCCCCGTTTCAACGGAAACCACTTCGGCGCCCAGCAGGCGCATCTTATAGACGTTCAGGGCCTGGCGTTCGATATCGACCTTCCCCATGAACACCACGCATTCGAGCCCCAGCAGGGCAGCGGCCGTGGCGGCGGCAACGCCATGCTGGCCCGCGCCAGTTTCGGCGATCATGCGCGTCTTGCCCATCTTCTTGGTTAGCAACGCCTGGCCCAGCACGTTGTTAATCTTGTGCGCGCCCGTATGGTTGAGGTCCTCGCGCTTGAGGTATACCTTGGCGCCACCCAGGTCTTCCGTCATTTTCTTGGCGAAGTACAGCAAGCTCGGGCGATTGGCGTAGCCGTTCAGCAACTCGGTCAGTTCACGCTGGAACGTCGGGTCGTTGCGGTAATGCCCATACGCCTCCTCCAGCTCGATCACGGCGTTCATGAGCGTTTCGGGCATATACTGCCCGCCATGCACGCCATAGCGTCCTTTCCTCTCGGCCATCATTCCGTCCTTTCCGAGCGCACCGCCGCAGCGAATGCGCGCATTTTCCCAGGGTCTTTCGCTTTATTGGTCTCGATGCCGCTGCTCACGTCAACGGCGAAGGGATGCACTGACTCAATGGCGCGTACGACGTTTTCGGGGTCGAGCCCACCTGCCAGGAAGAAGGGGCGTTGCACGCGCGTGGCCAACGACCAGTCGAACGCCCTCCCATCACCGCGCCCTGCATCAAGCAGCACGTAATCGGCGCTACTGCGGGAAGCGCGGCGGGCATCTTCCTCATCGCGTACGACGAACGCCTGCACGACTGGCACATCCACGCGTTTGCGAAGCGCATCGATATACGGCTCGCCTTCGTTCCCATGCAGCTGAACCATGCGTATCGCACCCGATTCGCACGCTGCGGCGATAAACGCAATGGGCGCATCCAGGAACACGCCCACCGGGCAAATCGACGCATCGAGCTTGGCGCTCAGCTCCATAGCCTGGCTCAGCGATACGCCTCGATGGGAATTGGGCACGAACACGAAGCCGGCGTACTCGGGACGAACCTCGTTCGCCACCTCGATATCCTGCGGGGAATGGAGCCCGCACATCTTGATGCGCGTCATAGGGCATCGCCCCGCAATGCCGCCAGCGCCGAGCCGATATCGGATGCGCGCATGAGCGCCTCCCCCACCAGCACGGCATCCACGCCGCCTTCCTCGAGCACACGTACCTGCTCGGGCTCGCGCACGCCGCTTTCCGCGACGAAGAGAACATCGGACGGCACCATGTCGCGCAAGCGCAGGCTGTTCCGGAAATCGACCGAGAAATCCGCCAGATTGCGATTGTTCACACCCACTACGCGAGCCCCCGCCCGCAACGCACGCTCCACCTCGCGCGCATCATGCGCCTCCACGAGCGCACTGAGCCCCAGGCCGTCCGCCACGTCGATGAAACGCGCGAGCTGCGCATCGTCAAGGATGGAGCAGATGAGCAGCACTGCCTTGGCGCCCAGGAGCTTCGCCTGGTAGATCATGTACTCGTCGACCGTGAAATCCTTCCGCAGGCACGGGATGCCCACCGTCGCGGAAATCTCGGCCAGGTACGCGTCGCTTCCCAGAAAGCGCGTTGGCTCGGTGAGCACCGAAATTGCGGCCGCACCCGCCTGCTCGTACGCGCGCACAATGTCCATATAGGGAAACGATTCGTTGATGACGCCCTTGCTGGGCGACGCCTTCTTGCATTCGCAGATGAACGACATGCCCGGCGCTGCAAGCGCGCGCTCAAAGGAAAACGCGTCGTCGGCCGGCAACGCGAGCGTCCGAGAGCGCAGCTCGTCGAGGGAGCACGCCTCCTTGTCGGCCGCAACGCGCACCTCGGCTGCGCGGGCAAGTTCTTGCAGGATATTCGCCATCATGCGCCCTTACTCGTTGCTTGCGCGAATGTACGCATCGAGCGTCTGAAGCGCGGCGCCATTATCGATCTGACGCGCGGCAAGCTTAACGCCCTCTTGCAGGCTATCGACGGCGCCCGCCGCAAAGAGCGCGGCCGCGGCATTCATGAGCACCACGGTTCGGCGTGGCCCCTCGGCGCCCGAAAGCACGTCGCGCGTAATAGCGGCATTCTCCTCGGGCGTGCCGCCCACCAGGTCTTCCTTGCGGCAACGCTCGAGCCCGAAGTCCTCGGGCGCAATGCGGCTCGTGCGATAGTAGCCGTCGCGCAGCTCGCACATGACGGTGGGAGCGCTTGCAGACACTTCGTCCATCTTGTCGGAGCCGTACACCACCAACGCGCGCTTCACGCCCATGGCGTCAAGAACCTTCGCGATGGGCTCTACCAGGTATTCATCGTAGACGCCCAGCAGGAAGTACTCGGGGCGAGCAGGATTGGTAAGCGGCCCCAGGATGTTGAACACCGTGCGGAACCCCAGTTCGCGCCTGATAGAACCAACGTATTTCATCGAAGCGTGGTACATCTGCGCGAAGAAGAAGCACAGGCCCACGTCGTCGAGCAGCTGTAGCGCCTTTTCGGGACTCTGCTGCAAATTCACGCCCAGCGCCTCCTGGCAATCGGCCGTGCCCGATTTGCTCGAAGCCGCGCGGTTGCCGTGCTTCGCTACCTTCACGCCCGTCGAAGCCACCACGGGAGCGGTGGTCGTCGAGATGTTGAACGTGTTGCTGCGGTCGCCGCCCGTGCCCACGATTTCGAGCACCTCCATGCCAGGATGCGGAACGGGCGTCGCATGGTCGCGCATCGCCGCAGCGCATCCCGCAATCTCGTCGATGGTTTCCGCCTTGGCGCTCTTCGTCGACAGCGCAGCCAGAAACGCCGCGTTCTGCGTCGCGCTCGTCGCGCCGTCCATGATCTCGTTCATAACGGCATACGCCTCGTCGTACGTGAGGTCTTCCTTCCGCACGATTTTCTCTATCGCTTCCTTAATCATTGCTGCCTCCTTGCAGGTCGTACCTCTTCGTAAGCTGGATGAAGTTCGAAAGCATGCGCGCGCCATCAGGCGTCATGATGCTCTCGGGATGGAATTGAACGCCCCAGACGGGAGCGCCCTCGTACGCGATGGCCATCACCTCGCCATCGTCGGCACGCGCGACGACATGCACGTGATCGGGCAACGTCGCCTCGTCGACGGAAAGCGAATGGTAGCGGGCAACCGGAGTCTCATGCGGAACCCCGCTGAAGAGCGGGCAGCCATCGGCGAGAGAAGCCACCGACTGCTTGCCATGCATGAGCGTGGACGCATACCCCACGCGAGCGCCAGATGCCACCGCAATCGCCTGATGCCCCAGGCAAACTCCCAGAATTGGGATATGCGCGCCCAGCTCGCGTACCACTTCGACGCACACGCCCGCATCCTCCGGACGGCCCGGCCCAGGCGAGAGGATGATGCCAGCTGGGTTAGCGTCGCGAATATCCTCAACCGACAGGGCGTCGTTGCGCACGACGCGAATATCGGGCTCGATCGCCCCAAGCATCTGGAACAGGTTGTAGGAAAAGCTGTCATAGTTGTCGATAAGCAGAATCATCGCAGCTCCTCCGCATCATCCAGGGCACGCACTACCGCCGCGGCCTTGTTCACGCATTCGCGATACTCCTTTGCGGGGTCGCTATCAGCCACGATGCCCGCACCGCTGCGCACGAACACGCGGCCGTTCTTCTTGTACGCAATGCGGATGGCAATGCAAACGTCCAGGTTGCCCGTGAAATCCAGATAGCCAAGCGCACCGCCGTAGATGCCACGCTTGTTGTCCTCGAGATCGTTGATGATTTGCGCAGCGCGAATCTTGGGAGCCCCCGAAAGCGTGCCCGCAGGAAGAACGGCCTCCACCGCGTCGAGCGCGTCGCACCCTTCACGCAGGCGCCCGCGCACCACGCTGCCGATATGCATGACATGGCTGTAACGCTCAATGGAATGGAGGCGCTCCACTTCCACCGTCCCGAATTCGCTCACCTTGCCCAGGTCGTTGCGCCCCAGGTCGACAAGCATGTTATGCTCGGCAAGCTCCTTCTCGTCGCACAGCAGCTCTTCCTCGAGCGCACGGTCTTCCTCGGGCGTCTTCCCGCGCGGACGCGTTCCTGCCAGGGGGAACGTATGCAGTACGCCATCCTCGAGCTTCACGAGGGTTTCGGGACTCGCGCCGGCGACCTCCATGTCGCTGCCGCTGAAATAGAACATATAGGGCGACGGATTGATGGCGCGAAGCACGCGATAGGCGTTCAGCAGGCTTCCCTCGTAGGGAACTTCCAGGCGATTGCTCAGCACGACCTGGAAGATGTCGCCTTCGCGAATGAACTCCTGTGCTCGGCGCACCATCGAGCAGTACGCTTCCTCGTCGAAGAGGGCCTTCGCCGGACCAAGCACGTGACCTGGCATTTCGACGGACAATTCGCCACGCTCGATGATATTCGCGATATGCTCGAGCGACTCAAGGGCATCTTCGTAGCCCTCGCTCCCACGTGAAAGATCGGCGTGGGCGATGAGGATGATTTTCTGCCGTACGTCGTCGAAGCAGATCAGGCGATCGAACAGCATCAAGTCGAAGTCCTGGAAGTTCTCGGTGTCGCGCGCATCCAGGTTGAGCGTCGGTTCGGCGTACTTCAGGTAGTCGTAGCTGAAGTAGCCCACCAGGCCTCCCGTGAACGGCGGCTGGCCCTCAACGCGCGCGGTGCGATACTCGCGCAAAATCGCACGCAGCTCTGAGCTGGGATTCGATGCGGCCCGGCTTTCGCCATCAACCGTGAACACGGAGTCTTTGCAGGCGATGGCCATGCGGGGCTCGAAGCCCAGAAACGTATAGCGCCCGCGCTTGTCGCCGCCCGCTACGCTCTCCAGCACGAAGCAGTGCTGCGACACCGCCTTCAGCTTCGAAAGCACCGTGAGCGGGGTATACGCGTCGGAAAGCATCTCGATGGCGATGGGAACGCGCGAAACGTCCTGCTCGTGCGCGATAGAGAGCGCTTCGTCGAGCGTAGGCGACGCATTCCGCACGGAAGCACGCGGGCCATCCCGCATGCCATCTGCGCGCACTGTCATTTCAGCAACACCCATGGGATCCTCCTTCCCCATGCCCGCCCTGTTGGAGACGAGCGCGTCGGGGCAATAAAAAACGCCCCGACGGAACCTGGTTCCATCAAGGGCGAATCTGAAGATCCGTGGTGCCACCTTGATTCGCGACCCTTCGGCCACGCACTCTGCGGAATGCCAACACATTCCCGGCAACTAACGTATGCCCACACGTCGCGTGCTACTTGGCCTAGGCCTTTCACCGCGCCCTCGGCGGTCCATTTGACGAACTGTGTTTTGCCCGATTTCCACCATCGCGGGCTCTCTGTGAAAGCATATTCGCCGTTACTTCCGCTTCAACGGTTTGGCTATTCATTTGTGAATGCGCTCATACTAGCACGCACGCTTTAGCGCGCGCAAGTGATTTTTCGGCAGCGCGCAATAGAGTTGCAGCAACGTTACTTGCGGTTGCCAAGCATGCCCAGCATAGAACCGTATACGCCACCCAACTCGCTTGCGTCGTGCGCGTCGACGAACGCCTCCAGGGCGTTCAGCTCGGCAAGTTCGTCGGTCATCGCAACGTACTCGTTGCTGATCTGAGCCATCTTGCGCGCCTCTTCGGCCAGTGCCTCGTCTTCAGTCTGGGGAACGAATTCCTGCTTTTCCTCGTTAGCCATGATTCACCACATTCAAATCAAGCAGCCTGTAGCTGGTTTCCAGCGCCTGCTGCACTACCTCCTCGCCGCGCGCAGCCGCCACCGCCTTGGCAACGCCCCGCAAACTACGGCAATACGCATCATAATGCATCTTGCTCCCAGGCGCCGAGGGGAAGTCGGTTTCCAAGAGCAGCCGATTGGCAGGTATGGCGCTCAAGTACGCCTTGCCACGCTTCGTGGCGAGCATGCGCTCCCCCACGCTGAAATACCAGCCGGCATCGCGAGCGCGCACCAGCTCGTCGGACGAGCCGGAAAACCAATGGAAGATGCAGATCGCATCGGGTAGGCATGCACGTTCGACTTCGTCCATGAGCATGCCTGCGGCCCCCGACGAATGAAACGAGATTACATGCTGCACGCCCGTGAACGCGCATACGGAAAGAATGCGCCGAAGCACGGAAATCTGCAGGTCGCGAGACTGCGCGAAACGTTTTCCGAAGTCGAGCCCAATCTCGCCAATGTAGCTGCATTTCGCGGCATGGCGTTCGAATAGGGCAATCTCTCGCTCATCGGCTTCCCCATTCGCAATCCACCAGGGATGAAGCCCAAGCCCCACGCGCGCATGCGCGCAAGCTGCCACATCACGCGAAAGGCGCTCGAATTCGGAGGGAAGGACGGTATTCGCGAAAAGCCCCATGCCATCGCGCCCGGCACGCTCGACGAATGCGGGAGCATCCCGCAGGAAGCCGGGATGGCAGTGCATATCCACGTAGCGCATGCCACTCTCCTTTCGACGCGGCGGGCAGGTTGACGAAGCCTATCCTCGGCGCGCGAGCACATCCTCACGCGACTCTACGCCCGCGATGGAGCGGATGACGTAGCCCGCGATGGTCTGGCCCATAATCGGCGGAAAATACGGCATGGTTCCCAGCCCCGTGCGCTCGCCACGTTCCGTGCCAGGACGTGCAGTTGCGGGCGCAGCCTCTTCGCACGAGTACAGAACGCGCAAATGGGTGATGCCGCGCTTGCGGCATTCCTTGCGCATGATACGGCACATGCGGCAGTTCACCGTATCGAAGATGTCGGCGACGCGCAGGTATTCGGGATGAAGCTTATTGCCGCCACCCATCGAGCTGATGAGATTGATGCCGCGCTTCTGCGCCGCCTCGGCGATGGCAAGCTTCGTCGAG
>NZ_JAZZJS010000070.1:0-5454 GCF_056180635.1 Denitrobacterium sp.
CGCGGTCGAGGATGAACGCGATACGGCTCATGTAGCCGCAGCCCTCCAGGAAGGCCAGGCAGAAGAACAAGACGAGCAGCTGGGGAACGAAGCCCAGAACGGCGCCCACGCCAGCAACGATGCCGTCAAGAACCAGGCTCTGGACCTGGGCATCTACCTGACCAGCCTCCATGGCGTTGCCAATGAGGGTGGGGATGCCGGGAACCCAGATACCGTACTCGTTGGGATCGGGCTCTTCCACTTCAAGAGCCTCTTCGAACGCAGCGGTGTCGACTTCGACGACCTCGTTCTCGCCGGTTTCGTCGTCGTAGCTATCGTACGTCGCCACGATTTCGGCCTTCTCGGTCGCGCTGGTGAACAGCTTCATGTCGGACTCGTAAGCCGCGACCTCTTCTTCCGTGGCGTCGTCGCCGGGAGCTTCGGGGGCATCGATGCCGGCCTCGGAAGCTGCGGCGGTAAACGCCTCGATGGAGTTCTGAGCGCTTTCGTACTCGTCGGCTACTTCGCTGTATTCTTCCTGACCGGCGCCGATGAACCAGCCATCGCCAAACAGGCCGTCGTTAGCCCAGTCGGTGGCGGGGCCGCCCACGGCGGTGATGGAGATGAAGTACACCAGGAACATGGTGACCACGAAGATGGGAATCGCCAGGAAGCGATTGGTGACCACGCGGTCGATGCGGTCGGAAATGGGTTCCTTCTTGTTCTGCGCATGCTTCACGCAGCTGTCGATGATGCTGGTGATGTAGGCATAACGCTCGTTGACGATGATGCTTTCGGAGTCGTCGTCGTGCGCTTCCTCCGACGCCTTGATGATGGATTCCACATCGGGCGTGGACGTCATGTTGGAAGCAATCTTCGAGTCGCGCTCGAACAGCTTGACGGCAAAGAAGCGCTTCGCGCTGGCGGGAACGTCGGCGGGGAGCTTGACTTCGATCTGCGAAAGGGTTTCTTCCACTTCGTCGGCGAAGCGATGAGCGAGCTTAGGGGCGACCTTGCCCTGGGCGACTTCCATGAGCGTGGAGATGACCTTGTCGATGCCCGCGCCCTTCAGGGCGGAAATGGCCACGACGGGGCAGCCCATGCTCTGGGAGAGCGCCTCGAGATCGATCTTGTCGCCGCTCTTTTCCACGACATCCATCATGTTCACGGCGATTACCGTGGGGATGCCCAGCTCAAGAGCCTGCGTGGTGAGATAGAGATTGCGCTCGAGGTTCGAGCCGTCGACGATGTTCAGTACCGCCTGCGGATGCTCGTTAATGAGGTAATCGCGCGCGACGACCTCTTCGAGCGTGTAGGGGGAAAGCGAGTAAATGCCAGGCAGGTCGACAACAGTAACGTCGCTGTTGCCCTTCAGCTTGCCCGTCTTCTTTTCGACCGTTACACCGGGCCAGTTACCCACGTACTGGTTTGCACCGGTGAGGGCGTTGAACAGGGTGGTTTTACCGCAATTGGGGTTGCCCACCAACGCCACATTGAATTCCATTGATACCTCCGTGTTACTTGTTAACTGTAGTTAACTCTTTTGCGCGAAAAAATTCGCTACGCGATTTCCACCTGGCTGGCTTCTTCCTTGCGCAGGGAGAGCTCGTAGCCGCGGATCGTGACTTCGACGGGATCGCCCAGGGGAGCAACCTTACGCACATACACCGAGGTGCCTTTGGTGATGCCCATGTCCATAATGCGTCGCTTCGTGGCACCCTGCCCCAGAAGCTTCACAACGGTGACGGTATCGCCGGGTTTTGCCGTATCGAGCGTTGACATATACCTTCCTTTCGAAAACAAAGACATGCATTGCCCCTGACATACGCCCCATACGGGACCCATGTTAGGAACAGTGCTACGGATGACGGAGTTAGCGAGGTGCTAGACCATGATGCACTTGGCGAGCTTTTCGTCGAGGGCGACGCGGGTGCCCTTCACGCTGACGATGAGGTTGCCGCCGATGCGCGAAACCACAGACAGTTTCGTGCCGGGCACGAAGCCCATGCTGCTGAGATGCAGACGCGTATCGCCTTCGCCGGCGACGGCGTGAATGATGTAATCCTTGCTCGGCTGAACCGTGGTGAGGACCATTTCGTTTCCTTTCAGTTCGCGCCCATTTCCGGAATGTAGGCACGACTAACAGTAAGGTACCGCTAACTGCGCTTACTATCATCTAACACGGAAAGTAAGTCAACCCTTACGGATTATTTTTTAGTAGATTCACCTAACTTTTTTCGTCCGAACGGATTTTGAGGCGTTTGGCCAACGGCTAAACGGAGTGCACGCTCCCCCGTCGCGTGCGTCCGTTCGTCTGTTCGGGCTTGCGGAGCGCAAAGGGCCGGCAAAAAGAAAGGGCCGCATGGCGGCCCCTGAAAACAAAAGAGGGCGAATCCGGGAGAAGCGGTCGGATTCGCCCTGACCCTCATGCGTGTAAGCAGACGAGAAGGAGGTGGTGCACGGGGCCTTTCGGTTAAACATTGTCAATCCGGTTTGCGTTAGGCATGTCTAACTGCTTACCGTGGTTCATATATTAGGCGAACCTAACCAATAGTCAACCCCTTTGCTAGAAATTATTTAACTTTTTTCGCGAGCAGCTGAAAGGGTCTTGCGTTATTTCATGAAGGACGCCTCAACGAGGCGGGCACTTTAGCGCGTAATAGTATACTTGCGCAAAAGAGCCAACTTCGAGTGGAGGCTACCATGGCTAACCTGTATATAGATACTCGCGGGCGCGCGGAAAAGGCGATCCCATTCACCCAGGCCGTCGTGCAGGGCTTGGCAGATGGCGGCGGGCTCTTCGTCCCCCAGTCCATCCCCCAGTTTTCCCTCGACGAAATCCTGGAGCTCTCCACGTTGCCCTACGCCCAGCGCGCGGCAACTATCTATAAGGCATTCGGCATCGACCTTCCCGACAGCCAGGTCGACGAGCTCATGAACGCCGCATATGGCGACAACTTCGACTCTGCCGACATCTGCCCCATCACCTCGCTCGATAGCGATACGCATATCCTCGAGCTCTGGCATGGCCCCACGAGCGCGTTCAAGGACATGGCCCTGCAGTGCCTTCCCCTGTTCTTCAGCGCCAGCGCGCAGAAGCTGCGCGACGAGGGCGTTATCGACCACACCTTCCTCATCCTGGTTGCCACCTCGGGCGATACCGGCAAGGCCGCCCTGGAAGGCTTCAAGGACAAAGACGGCGTGAAGATCGGCGTGCTCTACCCGCACGGCGGCGTGAGCGACATCCAGCATAAGCAAATGGCCACCCAGGCGGGCAACAACGTGAAGGTATGGGCCGTACGCGGCAACTTCGACGACTGCCAGACGGGCGTAAAGCGCACGTTCGCCAACGAAGAGTTCGCCCAGGAACTCATGAGCGAGCACAAGGTTGCCCTCTCCAGCGCGAACTCCATTAACTGGGGCCGCCTCCTTCCGCAGGTCGTGTACTACGTGTCCAGCTACGCGCAGCTCGTTGCGCAGGGCAAGGTGGAAGCCGGTTCCCCCATCGACGTTTGCGTGCCCACCGGCAACTTCGGCAATATCCTGGCCGCATGGTACGCCAAGCAGATCGGCACGCCCATCGAGCGCCTGCTGTGCGCCAGCAACGAGAATCGCGTGCTCACCGATTTCATCAACACCGGCACGTACGACATCTCCGACCGCGAATTCGTGCTCACGCCCAGCCCGTCCATGGACATCCTGGTGTCGTCGAACCTGGAGCGCCAGCTCTTCGAGCTCACCGGCCGCAACGCCAACGCCATCGCCGGCTGGATGAACGACCTGAACACGCAAAAGAAATTCCGCGTCGATGCCGATACGTTCGCCGCGCTGCGCAAGGATTTCGCAAGCGATTCCGTCGACAGCGACGACTGCCTGAAGACCATCAAGGAAGTGCTCGACGAGCACGACTACCTGCTCGACCCGCATACCGCCGTCGCCTACAAGGTGGCCGAGCGCCTGCGCGGGGAAAACCCCGTGCTGGTGGCGAGCACGGCCCATTGGGCAAAATTCGGCGTAAGCGTCTACCGCGCCCTGCACGAGCTCTCGCCCGAAAGCGACCTGCCCGAAAACGTGGGCGCGCTCACGGGCTGCGAGCTGAACGAGCTCATCGCGAAGGAAACGGGCAAGAGCCACATTCCCGCCGGCCTAGCCGAACTCGATGGCAAAGAACTTCGCTTCAAGCAGGTCATCGACGCAGGCACCGAAGATATCCAAAACGCCACGCGCGCATTCCTGGCCGAGTAACGCACCCGGTGATCGCCGCGGGCGGCAATCACCGAAGTATCCGCAAGGGATACACGGACAAAGCCTTATAATTGTCCGGATAGCAGACGTAACCTACGAGGGGAAACTATGACGCCGCTAGATTTGAAACCGAGCATTAAGCTCTCCATCGCGAATCCGCTGTCTGAAGAGAACGCACTCTTCGGCCCCGGCATCGCCGCACTTTGCCGCGGGGTGCGCAGCACCGGCTCCCTCAACGCCGCCGCCAAGAACATGGGCATGGCCTACAGCAAGGCCTGGCGCATCATCAAGGAAACGGAAGAATCACTGGGCATGCAAATGCTGGTGCGCGATGGCGCGCATGGCAGCACGCTCACCGACGAGTGCATTGCCCTGCTCGACGCGTACGACGAACTGAGCAAACGCCTGCAGGCGGAAAGCGAACGCCTCTACAAGGACATCATCTCCTAGCACGCAAGCGCCCCATCGGGGCGCTTTTTACTTCCCCACGCTCTACGCATGCTTCGGGGAAGACGCCGGCGAGCCCACCACCGGGCGCACGTGCAGCTCGACCTCGAACCCCGACGCACCCAGTGGTATTCGCATCGACGTGATGTCTTCCGCCCGCTCGGCAGCAACCATCGAAGGGCTTGCAGCGGCAGCACATGCCTCCAGCCTCCCCGACGAGCCTTCGTTGGGGCTTCCCCGATCTTCTGAAAGCGCAGCAGCGCCCTGCGGGAATCTATGCATGCAGCCATAGCAAATGTCCATGTCGTCGAAACATATCGCCTGGCACACAGGGCATTTCTTCATACGGAACCAACCTTTCTACCTATTTCCATAGCATCGCCCCGGCGATACCAGCCCAACGTTGGCGTATACGCCCGCTCCAAAACCGCAACGGCCCCGCGACAAGACACCACGCGCCCCGGAGGAACGCAACGACATGAGCGTACGATTGTGCCCGATGGGCCCACGAATGCCACATCGAGCGGATAGCGCATGCCGAACGTGTGCACGCTTCGGCATGGCGTCAGCAAGAGCAATTCGCCCGTTGGGCGCGTTCCCAAAAAGCCGCGCACCCGATCGACCCACCGTGCGGCTATGCGCACCGAAGGCCCTTTTCCCACAGTCCTACGCAACGACCATCACCACCATTCTGCTCGATCCGCTATCTTGGCAAACCACGTACAGCCAGCGATACGCCCCATCGCCTTTCACGTACGTCGCCCCTCCCCCACCCAAGGCATC
>NZ_JAZZJS010000071.1:0-18571 GCF_056180635.1 Denitrobacterium sp.
CTCAGGTTCCATTGTGCTGTCTTGTAGTATAGCTAAGTTTTCCGTCGTCGCGGTCTCTTCCACAATAGTATTCTGTACACTCGGCATCTCTTCCATGAATGCTACAGATGATGACATCAGCATCATTATGGCGAGCAGACCGGCCAGCAGCTTGGTAAATAAGTTCTTCATGATCAGGTTCCTCCTTTGTGAAATTGAGGTTTGCCACTTGTAAATGTCGAGAAAGCCCACAAATACAAGTGATTCCAACACATTTATCAACTGATTTTCTCCACCTTTGGTGTATAATATCAATGCACCACCACTTCAACCACACAACAAAAGGGAGAAAAATCATACGAAAGTCAGCCGTGCAAATATCCTTGTGGGACATCTACAACGGTGTGTCCGAAGCCATCGAGCAGCATAAGCCTCAGCTTATCCGCCTTCTGGAGGAACACATTGATTTTGACAGGCTCATTCCTGTCAGTTTCACGTATACTTTTTACCGCCACATGGGAAGAAAGCACATTTATCATCTCGAGAGCTTTATACGGGCCTTGGTCGTCCAGAAGCTGCTCGGCATTTCCACAGACGCGCTTCTGATTTCGCTGCTGCGCTTATGCGCCGAGTTTCGGGATTTCTGCGGCTTTGACAAGGTCCCAGACGCTTCCCAGCTTACCCGCTTTAGAGACCAGTATTCTTCATTTTCAATCCTCCATCGGTTTTTGGGTATCAGCGTCAAAACGTCAGTGGTGAATACTACTTTTCCGATTTCTTCGAGACAATATCGCCGTTGTGCACCGTAAGCTGCGGGTACGGCGCTTTGATACCGTTTCTCAGGTACATCATGTAGATTTTACGGTTTACAGCCCTTGTCACCTTGGGACGATATGCCTCGTGGCATCTGGCCTTGACCATAAGCACCACGCCGCTTTCATCCAGTCGGCGCAAGCCCATAAAGGAAAGGTCCCCAATGATCTCCGGGATCCTGCCGTCAGGCTTTTTCAGCTCTTCTATAAACAGCTTCTCTGCCCGCTCCAAATCCTCCTCATAGCAGATCGGGTACTCCAGGTAGACATTGGCCAGATGCGCCGACATATGGACGACATTTTGCATCTCCTTATTCGGGATGATCTTGATATTCTCGCTGTCCACATCATAGATCTTTGTCATCCGCATACCGAGATCCTCTACGATGCCGCGGAAACCCTCGACAGTAACCATATCTCCCACCTGGATATTTCCCTCTGCCAGAAGGAAGGCGCCGGCGATGATGTCCCCCACAAGGCTGTTGGCCCCGATGCCGATCACCACCGACACAATCCCTGCCGATGCCAGCAGGGCCGACGGCTCCATTCCGAAGAGTACCAAACAGCGGAATACGACAAAGAAAACGGTGATATAGGTCACCAGACTGACCAGCATTCGGATGACGGTCTCCGTTCTGACTGAAACCATCTTCGTCATAAGGTCCATGAAGCTGCGAAACAGGAAGAGAATCAGCCCGGCCTGGAGCATGAATATCAGCGAGGCGGTCAGCGCAAACACATTCAGCCCATGTTCCCAGTTTCCGCTCAGAACATATTCCAGCAGGCTTATTCTCGCTGTATCCTGACGCAAATAGCGCACCAGAAGTAACAGAACGGCAAAGCCCACAGCACCGAAGAACAGGTTGCGGAAAACCTTGTGCTCCGCTGTCGCTTTCCTGCCCTGCAGCGTCTCTGGCGCTTCCGGTTCAGTCCCGCCTTCCTCTTTCGGGCAGGTATACAGCCACAGTCCGATCATAAGCAGAATGGCCAGCGCGGCAAGAGCTGCCGTCACGGATACCGGCAGGCGCTCACGGAACAGTATCTCGTCGCGGATGGCGAGAAAGATCAGATCGTTCCCATGCTGCCCGGTTACGGCATAAAAGGCATCTCTATTCAGCTGAATGTACTTGCATAAATTGTTCTGGAGGTCGCTCTCCTTCAAGCCGTAATCCAGCGCGTTTTTCCCGATCAAAAAGCTGTCCGGATGCCAGGTGAACCTTCCGCTGTTCGCATCCAACGCAAACGCAATGCCGCCCTCTCCGGGCTGGACGGTTTTCATGGTGCCGCTCAGATTGCTGTACAGTTGTATGGTTCCCAGGACATCCTGATTATACTCTGTCGTTAGATAACCGGTAATGCCATCTTTCTCTCCCCGAAGCGGTATCGTAACACTGAGATTCCCTGGAGCAACGATGTCAGAGTTCTTTGTGGACGCCGTGCTTTCCTCTGCCTCGGCTGCATTGACAAATTCCGGCAAATAAGCGGAAGAAGCGGTCGTCACGTTTCCGGCTTTGTCAACGATCGATATGTTTTCCAGCGTCAGGATATCTGTCAGCGTATCCAGCGTGTCGGTCGTCGCCTTTTCCGGATGCTTCTCCAAATACCATCCGGCCAGCTTCGCCAGTTTCTCACTGCCATCTGCATAAAACTGCCGGATTCCTTTCACCAGAATCTCCTGGGAGTTCAGGTCGTTTATGATCCTTTCTATTTGTGCCGTACCGTTCCTGGCCCAGTCGCTCATCGGATAGAGCGTCTGTACATAGAACGCGCTCAGGAAGATGGCGATCGTACAAAAAGCCGTGAATATCATGAGCTTTGTCTTCCGGCTGCTTTCGGGCCGCTGCTTCACGAAGGGAAGGATCCCGCCTCCGTACACAGCCTTTTTCTGCTTCAGAAGCAGAATTGCGTAATAGGCAAGATCGGCGGCGAGAACCCCGAACAGCAGCCACAGCATCAGGCCGGTCAACCGCCTTCCGCGTGTCAGTGCTTTGGCCGGAACCGCGCACGCGATCCAGACGCCCTGAGCGTCGAAATATACGGGATACAGATACATATCCTCTCCGTTTACCTTCTCCCGGACAAACGTGCCGTTACGTATCCCGTCCATATCCATGCCAAGGACCGAAACATCCCGACCCTTGAAGTCCGGCTCGGGATAATACAGGATTTCCCCTGTCCCGGCAGACCAGACAAACGCATATCCGTTTGATCCGATCACTTCGTTTTTCAGAATATAATTCCACACATCGGTCAGGTCTTCATACATCATCTGGACAACGCCGTAATCGTTGATCACGCATGTCCTTTGATCGTCGATGGCCATCGAGTAGAGGATCGGAAAACTGTTGCTCGCGCCGTAGTAGCTCTCCTTCCAGGAGGAATCAACGGCCTGTTCCGGAGGGCCTGCTTCGATTTTTTCCGTTTCGACTTGCGCGGTTTGAGCCCCGTTGCTGTCCTGGGGATCGGCGGGCGTCAGTCGGGACTGCCTGTTCTCGGCTGTGAACGCATAGATCGGCAGTTTTTCCATCTCAAATGTATCGAAGGTGTGAAACAGAGGCGCATACATTTCCTCCTTCAAATCGCGAAAGAAGCCGGTGTCAGAAGCGAGGACATTCCCGTTCCGGTCCACAAGCATGATGTCCTGCGCACCGGTCAGGCGGGTCATCTCGCCCAGAAATGTTTCCGATGACGACTGATCCGACAGCAGATCGGGGTCCTGCTCCAAAGCGTATTTCATCATGAGGAAGTATGCTTCGTGGAGCCGATCCGACCAGCCCTGTATGGTCTTGCCGCTTGCCTCATAGTATGTGAACGCATTGGTGATATAGCTGCTGTTCTCTTTCATTTCTTCCTGCAGGGCAAGCTCAGCCATACGGGACTGAGACATCAGAAGGATACAGCCAAACAACGCAATGCCGGCTATTCCCGTCAGAATCGTCAATAGAATTCTGTATGGTCCCTTGCCCTTTCTTTGCACCTGACCCGCATGATTCATAATCCATTACCTCTTATCGGTCGTTATTGCAATCAGGTTGACCGCGAAAGCGTTACGGGTCGATCTGCTTTGGAATTCGTATGACCGCTATGGTTCCCTGTCCGGCCTTGTTTTGAATCGTAAGCGTTCCATGACACATCAGGTCAAGGCGCCTTTCGATGTTCTTGAGTCCCACATGCGTCTGTTCCTCCTGTTCCCGCTCTTGCCGGATTTCAGGCGGCAGACCGGTTCCGTCGTCCTCGACTTCGATGACATGGAACCCGTCGGCTTCAAAGCTTCGGATGACGACGGTTCCGCTCCCGCCAGCGGTATTGCGAATGCCGTGGATCACGGCGTTTTCCACCAGAACCTGCAATGTAAAGGGAGGAAGGAAGAAGCCTGTGTCCCTGTAATCGGTCACCACTCGAAGGGAATCTCCGAACCGCTGCTTTTGCAGGTAGAGGTAGTCGTCCACCGTCTGTATTTCCCGGCTCGCGCTGATGCACACCGTTTCTTCCAGCATATCCACGCTTCCCCGGAGGAACCCTGCAAAATGATTCAGGGCCTCCTCCGCCTTTTCAGGCTCGTTCAGAAGGGATCGGATGAGCGTGAGACAGTTATAGATAAAATGCGGCTTGATCTGTGCCAGCAGGATCTTTGACTTCAACGATTCGTTTTCGATTCGTTGCGTGTAATAGCGCTCGTTCTGTTCAACCATGTCCCTGGCGTCGCAAGCCAGTCTTCCGATTTCGTCTTCACGATTTACCAGGCTTTTCAGCGCTTCGGAGAGCTTTCTCACCGATTTGTGCCGCGTATAATCCTGAATGCTTTGCGCAAGCATCAGGGTCGGCTTCAGAAATGTTCGATGGATCGCGAAGAGTATCACAACGATCAGGATCAGAATCAACAGGGCGATTTGCTTTTCAAAACGGAATACGTCCGACCAGACCCCATCCAGCATTTTTGCCGTAGATATGGATACGGATAATGCACCGAGCATTTCGTGATCGGTTCTTGACATTAGCTTCGTATAGACCGTCGCGTATTCGACGCCGTCCCGTTCAGATCGGACGATTTCCACCCCGGAGTTCAGATCGACATCCAGCTTATGCAGCTCCATAAATCCGGGGTGTGCTTTGGGTTGAAAGGGCCACACCTGTCCCAGAGCCATGCGATGCTCCAGGAAGCCCCTGTCTTCCTTCGTGCTCTGAAGCCATATGAAGGCTTCATTTTCCGATTCGTCCGCTGCAAAACAGGCCACCACATCGATGTCCGAATGGATGCGCAGTTGGCTGATCTCGAAAAAAATCTGAAGATAGCAATAATCCGCATAAAGGAGCTGCTGCGCCTCGGGCATTTCCATGACCGCCTGCGGCGTGAGCGCGGCCGCATTCAATCGCTCAAACGCGCCGCGGTCCTCCGCCCATTTGAGGTATGTGTCAATGTCTCCAAAGGGCGGCAGCGCCATTTTCTTGTAATGTTCCTGCCAGTAGGGCAGCAGCCAATCATAGCTCTGATACCGGATGAGCTGATTCGCCATCCGGTTGACATTTTCATTCAGGGTTTTTTTTATATTCGCCTCCGCACGGCTGCGGAAAAGCGCGTAGAGTATGCCGCCGCTCAGGAGCATGGCGACCATCCCGAGCACGAGGGAAAGGACGGTTACCCGGAGGAGCAAGGATTTCTTCTTCATATGATTTCACGATATTCCGCTACCGGAACAATTCTTTCTCATTCGTCAGATTTCTGTAAGCCGCCCAGGGGTACTGGCCCATATACTCCCCGTGATACATGGACAGCGCGCGGGGATCGTGGGCCAGCGCCTGGTAGAAGTCACAGGGAATCATATCGGGAACGATGGCGTAGGAATTCCGCCTGTGCAAAAAAATATCGGAAAGGTTCAGCTCATTCAGAATGCCCTGCAGTTCATGGACAATCTGCGCCAGATAATGCCCCTGCTTCGCGTGATCGCTGGCCTCGTCCATCCACAGAATGGCCCTGAGCTGCGCGTTTGTCACCGAGGCGCCCTTTCTGTCGATCAGGTAAGCGAACAGCTCCTTGGCCTTGGAGCGGGTGAACCGGACGGGCTCTCCGTCATAAAAAACCTCGAAGTTTCCGAAGCATTGAACAAACAGTCCCCCACCGGATTTCCGAACGGGGTGTCTCAGATTGAGCAGGGCGTTTTTGACATCCTCCGGCATTGCGGGCTTCAGGATATAATCGCTGACATAGAGCTTCAGCGCGTCCAGCGCGTAATCCGAATAGGCCGTCAGCATGATGATATTGACCAGCGGGCAGACCTTCTTCATCTCCGCGGCCAGCGTCAGGCCGTCCATGTCCGGCATGCGGATGTCCAGGAACACGACATCGGGCGCGTTGTCCCGACAAAATGCCAATGCCGATTGGGAATCCCCGGCGAGTTGAATGGTCGCGTCCGGCGCCACCTTCCCGATCACCCTGGCCAAATCCCGCAGAGCGCTGACCTCGTCGTCTACGATCAGTATGTTCATGCTGCCGTTCCCTTTCGCAATACTGTCTCAGCCTTGAGTTTCTTTTGCGAGTACCGTGAAGCCTGCCTTTGCCGCAAGTCTCCGGCCCTGGTCGGATTGCAGCCAGTCCAGCAGAAGCCGGACGTTGGGCTTGCACATGTCGTACACGGTAAGGCACGCAACGCTGGCGGCGGTAAGCGCCTCCATCTCGATGCCCGTCTTTCCGGTTACACCGAACGTCGACGTGATGTGAATGCCAACGCGGCCATCGGCGCGCTCGCCCGCATACACGGGAGTGCACTCGACCTTCGATTTCGTGATGAGCAGCGGATGGCACATGGGGATGATCGAGCTCGTCTGCTTGCCGGCCATGATGCCCGCCACGCGCGCGCATGCGAGAACATCGCCCTTGGCGGCCTTGCCCTCCACAATCAGCTGCAGCGTTTCGGGATTCATGGCGATGAAGCCCTCGGCCACGGCAATGCGAACCGTATCGGGCTTCTCGCTCACGTCGACCATGCGCACCTGGCCCTGTTCATCGATATGGGTGAGTTCCATAGTTGCTCCGTTCGGAATAGCTTCGTTCAATCTGGTTCGGCATGCGCCGCGGAATTACCCACCGATGGCGTTCATGTTCGTTTCGGTGGCGTGAGCGTGGTCGCCCTCGTGGTGTTCTTCGGGCTTCGAGCCAAGCGCGCGCATGAGCACGCCCCTGACGTCGTCCTTCGTGCCAAAACGAAGAGCATCGCGCACGTTGTACTCTTCGTCGGAGAACAGGCACGGACGAATTCCGCCCGTGGAAGTGAGGCGCAGGCGGTTGCAGTCGCCGCAGAAATGGCGCGACAGCGGCGATATGAACCCGACGGTGCCCATGGCGCCGGGGAATTCCCAATAGCGCGCGGGGCCACCGCCCTCGGGCTTGCTGGAATCGGCGACGGGACGCAGGGGCTCAAGGCCCGCTTCCACCGCCATGGCGTCGATGCTCTCGCGGATTTCCTGCACGCTCACGACGTCGTCGACGCCCCAGCCGCCCCCGCAGCTTCCAGCCGAATCGCCCACGGGCATGTACTCGATGAAGCGCATGTGCAGAGGACGGTCGACGCTCATGCGCGCAAACGAGAAGTAATCCTGGTTCAGGCTGCGCACGGCGACGGCGTTCACCTTCACGGGGTTGAAGCCAACGCGCAAGGCGGCATCGATGCCATCGAGCACATCTTGGAGCTTGCCCCCGCGCGTAACGCGGCCGTATTCCTCGGGGTCGAGCGTGTCGAGCGAGATGTTCACTCGCTTGAGGCCGGCTTCGCGCAGGTCTTCCGCCATACGCGGAAGGAGGATGCCATTCGTGGTAAGCGATACGTCGGCAATGCCGGGAATCGCGCAGATGTCGCGCACCAAGTCGACAACGCCCTTGCGCACCAGCGGCTCGCCACCGGTAAGGCGCACGCGGCGAATGCCCGCTTCGGCGGCCACGGAAACCATCTCGACGATTTCATCGTAGCGAAGGATCTCGTCGTGGGGCACCTGCGCGACGCCTTCGGCGGGCATGCAGTAGATGCATCGCAAATTGCAGCGGTCAGTTAGCGAAACGCGCAGGTAATCTATTGTGCGCCCATGCGAATCTTTCATAGGCTCACCTTTCTCGTCTTTATTCTCCCGTGCGATTATAGTGGAATGGGTCACCTAGGCAAGGGGCTATATAGCAGCCACGCCGGCTTGTTACCGGCGCGACACGAGCCAGCGAAAACGCACGACCCACTAGCGGTTGACCAGGTACAGGCTTTCCGGCGGAATGCGAATGAGCAGCTCTTCGCCCAGCTCCGGCCACTCCTCGCGCGGCTCTTTCAACGTGTCGACACGCCAGAACAGGCGCTGGTGCAAGTAGCGCATTTCCTCCTGGTTCTCCCCTACCAATTCCTGGGAGCCCTCTTTTCGGTCGAGGAAGCGAAGGAGCGCCGAACGGTCGTATCGCGAATCGCTCACGCGGTCGACGCGAACGCGAAACACGTTAGGCCCTGGCTCGCTCGCGCGCTGCAGGCGGAAGGCGCGTACGCCAAACGCCCGAATGTCACTAGGCACGGGGCGCATCGCGTCGATTTCAATGCCCCACGACTCGCAATAGAGGCGCGTGGGGCCAGCCTTCTGGCACGGGAGCGCATTCTTGCATCCCGAAAGCTTGATGCCCGCCAGGCTCTTCGGGTCGTCGATGAGCTCGCGTCCCGCATCGATTTCCATGATATGGCCCGCCTCCACCACGGCGATGCGGTCGCAGAAGTGAAGCGCTTCGTCGATGTCGTGGCTCACGTAGATGATGGTGCCATGGAACGAATCGAACAGGCCCACCAGACTCTGTTCGAGGAGCGTTTTGAGATGCGCGTCGAGCGCCGAGAACGGCTCGTCGAGCATGAGGATGCCAGGGCGCGCCGCGAGCATGCGCGCAAGGGCCACGCGTTGCTGCTGCCCACCCGAAAGCTGCGACGGATAGCGCTTGGCAAACGCCACGACGTCGAAGCGCACGAGCTCGGCCTCGACGATGCGGTCTCGTTCTTCCCTAGGCAGCGTGCGGTCGACGCCGGCGGCAACGTTCTCTTCGACCGTGAGGTTCGGGAAGAGCATGTAGCTCTGGAACAGCAGCGCCGTCTTGCGCTTCTGCGGGGAAAGATTGATGCCCGCCTCGCTATCGAAGAACGTAACGCCATTCACCACGATGCGCCCCTCGTCGGGCGTGTCGATGCCCGCAATGCAGCGCATGGTGAGGCTCTTGCCACAGCCGCTGGCCCCCAGAAGACCAAACGTCTCGTTGCCCGCCTGGAAGGCGACGTCGAGCTGGAACGCCCCGTAGCGCTTCCGAATGTCTACTTCGAGGCTCATTCCTCAATCGCCCCCTTACGATAGCGCGTGGTATGACGGTCCCAAAGGTTGATGAACAGGATGACGATGAAGCTGAAGATCATGATGACGATGGTCCAGAAAATGGCGACGTCGGTGTTGCCGTTCATCCATTCGAAGTAGATGGCGATGGGAATCGTGCGCGTAACGCCCAGGTAATTGCCCGCCAAGAAGAGCGTGGCGCCGAATTCTCCCAGGGCGCGCGCGAATGCGAGCACCGTGCCCGACGCAATGTTGCTCCAGGACAGGGGCAGCATCAAACGGAAGAACACGCGCGCGTTGCTCCAGCCCAGCGTACGGGCGGCATCGAGCATATTGGGGTCGAGGCTTTCGAAGGCGCCACGCGCGCTGCGATACATGAGCGGAAACGCCACCACGACAGCCGCGATGACGGTTGCCGGCCAGCTGAAGATGAGCGGGAACCCGATATCGATGAACCAGCGCCCCACTGCCGTGTTATTACCCAGACACAGCAAGAGCAGAAAGCCGCATACCGTGGGAGGAAGCACCATGGGAATGGAGAAAATCGCGTCGAAGATATCGCGCGCACGCGCGGGAATGCGCAAGCAGAAATACGCAGCCGCCAGGCCCAGCACGAAAATGAACACGATTGCCGTGAGCGTGGTGCGCAGCGTGACCCACAGGGGCGAATAGTCGAGCGTGGCCAGGAACGTGCCCAGCGACTCCCACATGGTGGGCTCTTCGACGATCGTCGCCTGGCTGGAAGCAACCACCTGCGCGAACGACGCGTGCGTGGGCTTTTCGCCCAGCGGGCCCCCTTCGGCCGTCGCATCGGAACCATCATCCCCAATGACGCACGTGTAATAGCGCCCCTGGGTAAGCTCCTGGTTGAACAGGTACGTCACACCCTGCACCGTGTAGCTTTCGCTGGTGGTGAGGTAACACGTTATATCTGCGTCGAGCGTGGCGCCACCCGATGCGTTTGCGCTGTCGAGCGAGGAAAGGAGCGCCCAAAGCCCATCGACGGACGCACCCTGCGACACGTCGCATCCCACCTGGCTTGCAACCTGATCATCCACGTACACCACGGCATAGGATGACGTCGCCACGAGGCACAGCGAATACGCTGCCGAGCCCTGGTAGAACGTATAGCCATGATAGACGCCGTCGATTTCGCGATTGCTGCCCGTCTGCGCGCGCTTGAAATCGGAAAGCGCGAACGAAGCGCCGTCAAGCGTTGCGGCGTCATTGTCATGCGAAACGGTAACGCCCTCCGAGGAGGAAGTCGAAGCTTGCGACACCGCAGCTACGGGCTCGCCCGCATCGCCCAAATCGTCATCCGCAAATGACAAGGCGGGCGCCACGCAGCAGCCCACGCACACAAGAAGTGCGGTTATGAGGGAAAACAAGCGCTTTCGCATTACCATGCCGATCCAATCAGAAATGAGGGCCGGCACGAGCCAGCCCCCATCTACGTAAACCGTATGCAGCGTACTATATTACGCCGCGAGCTCAAAGCCCCACTTCTGCCAGATTTCCAGAGCATCGGGGTCGGAGACGCACCAATCGAGGAACGCCTGGGCCTCTGCGGAATTCGTAGCCATCGAGGTAATGGCAGCAGGATAGATGATGTTCTTATGCGTGTCGGAGGGAACGGTGCCAACGACCTTCACGCCGCCGAAGCGATACACGTCGGAAGTGTATACGAAGGCGATATCGACGTCGCCAGACTGGGCGAGCTTGCAAACGTTGCCAACGCTCGTCTGCAGCGACACCATGCCATCGGCCGCGAGGGCACCGGAGAATTCGCCGCCCGTGCCCGTTGCGCTCTTGCCCGTGGAGCCATCGGGCTCAGTATAGCAGCCAACGGTGGAGAGGGACTGGCAGGCATAGTTGCCCGCAGGGACGGATTCATCGCCAATGCCGATCTTGTACTTGCCAGCGGCAATGTCGTCGAGCGTGCAGCTCGTAATGTCGGCGTTGCCATCGGAGGTAACCATGACCAGGTCGTTCGCGAACATGTCGAAACGCGTGGTGGCGTCGATGTAGCCAGCCTGCTCGGCGGCATCCATCTTCGACTTGGAAGCGCTGATGAGGATGTCGGCAGAAGCACCGCCTTCGAGCAGTTCGTTCAGCTCGCCAGAAGACTTGTACTGCGTATCGGCAAAGGTTACCCAATCGTGGGTTTCCATGTAGAGCGCCTCTTCCTCTTCCATGGCCTTGGAAAGGGAGTTAGCGGCGAACACCTGTAGCGTTACCGTTTCACGCGTGGATTCCGAACTCTGCTCGTTAGAGGAGCCATTGCTTCCCGCGTTCGTGGAACCCGATGAACAACCCGCGAGTGCGAGGGCGGCGACGAGCGCAGCGCCCAAGAATGCAGCAACAAGCCCCGTATGCTTCTTCATCTGCTAAAACCATCCCTTCTGAAATGCAGCTTTATACACCGCTGAAAATATTATTCACCAATGAGACTATTGTCAACGAGAAATAATACCTTCACGCCGCATATCGACAATCATGTGCGCCATCTGCGAATAGCATGCGGCACTCATACAAAGCGCCCCATCGTACAATCGATGGGGCGCCTGCATGCTTGACCTTACGCAAGCTCGCTTTCCACAACCGCGGCAATCGCTTTGGCGTGGCGCGCGGCTTCTTCGTTCTGCGCGGCTTCGACCATTACGCGAATAAGGGGCTCGGTGCCGGAGGGACGCACGAGCACGCGGCCCGAATCGCCCAGCTCGGCTTCGGCCGCGGCTATCGCCGAAGCGATGGCCTCGTTGCCCGCGAGGGCTTCCTTGTCGGCAACGCGCACATTAACGAGTTCCTGCGGGAAGCGGCGCATGACGGATGCGGCTTCGGCCGCGGTCTTGCCATTACGCTCGCAGCATGCCACGAACTGGCAGGCCGTCATCAGGCCATCGCCCGTGGAATTGTGCTCGAGGAAAATGGTATGGCCACTCTGCTCGCCGCCAATAATGTACCCGCCTTCGCGCATGGCTTCGAGCACATGCCTATCGCCTACGGCCGTCTGCTCCACCCTGATGCCGGCATCGCGCATCGCATGCACGAAACCCAGATTGCACATCACCGTGGAAACGGCGGTGTTGCCGGCGAGCTTGCCACGCTGGGCCAGGTCGATAGCGCAAGCCGCTTCGACCATATCGCCGTCGATTTCCCCACCCTGGGCATCCACGAAGAGCACGCGGTCGGCGTCGCCATCGTGGGCGATGCCGATATCGGCTCCAATTTCAGCCACGAGCTCCTTCAGCGGGGCAAGATGGGTGGAACCGCACTCCACATTGATGTCGGTGCCGCAGAAGTCGTCGTTGATTACGGTAACATCGGCGCCCAGGCGACGAAGCGCTTCGGCGGAAGAGACCGACGACGCACCATGTGCGCAATCGAGCGCGATCTTCCAGGAGTCGAAGCGCACGCCCTGGCGCTCCATGGCGGAAACCGCATGCTGAATGTACAGCTCGGCGGCATCGTCCACGGGAAGCACTACGCCCACGGCATCGCCCGCAGCACGCTGGGAAACCTCGAGCCCGCCCTCTTCCACGAACTGCTCGAACTTCGCCTCGAGCGCAACGGGAAGCTTGAAGCCCTCTGCATCGAAGAACTTGATGCCGTTGTACTCGGGGGGATTATGCGAGGCGGAAATGACCACGCCGCCATTGGCGTGCAGCTCGCGTACCAGGAAGGCAACGGCAGGCGTGGGGATGATTCCCGCGTCGAGTACCGTACCACCCGCACTGGTAATGCCAGCGGCGAGCGCAGAAGAGAGCATGTCGCCCGAAAGGCGCGTGTCGCGCCCCATGACGATCGACGTGCCCAGATAGGCAACCGCAGCCTGACCGAGCTTGAACGCGATTTCGCAAGTTAGTTCCGTGTTGGCAACGCCACGCGCACCATCCGTGCCAAAGAGCTTAGCCACTATTTCCCTCGTTTCACATGTTCGGGCTGAAGACGCACGGCGCCCGCCGGGCGCTCGTCGTCGCGCATGCGCATATTGAGCTCAGCCGCGAACTCGTCTAGATCGATTCCGTAACGCTCCAAAACGACGAGAAGATGATACACGACATCGGCGGCCTCATAGCGCAGATGGTCGATCTCGGCGTCGCGGAGAGAGGCATCGACGCGCGCGACGTCTTTAGCCGCAAGCGCCACTTCGCCCGATTCCTCCATGACCTTCTTCAATACATCATCGTCCTTGCCAGTGAGGAGGCCATACGTATAGCTTTCCTCCCCCGCATCCCGGCGGGCGGCAATCGTCGCGGCGAGGGCTTCGATCGTGGCCCCTATCTGGCTTGCGGGCGCCACTTCGCCTTCGGGCACATACGTTTTGGAAGACATGAGTTCTCCTTCATCGCATAGCAATGGGGCGCAGATGAACTGCGCCCCATTTCAAGCATGTAGCAAGCGGTTATTCCGCGTCGTCCTGCTCGTCCTGGGTGTCATCCGATTCCTCGGACTCGCCCACGTGCAGGTTCAGATCGCCGATACCGCCCAGCAGTGCGTCGAGCTCTTCCAGGTTGCGCTGATAGGAGCGCGGCGGAAGGGCTTCGCCCAGCATATCCTCGCCTTCGGTGTTGAAGGTGGCGGGCTGGTCGCCGCCGATGAGGATGGTGTCATCGGGAGAGAACACCATATCGAGCAGCTGGCTCATATCATCGCTGGAGGCAACCAGGTCGTCTTCGATGACGCGCAGCAGGTTGTGAGCCTCGAGACCCGTCTTCAGCTCTTCGATGGCCTTGGCGCCGATGCCCTCGATGCGCATGAGGTCGTCTTCGGTATAGCCAACCAGGTCGGCCACCGTCTCGATACCCGCCTCGCTGAACTTGTTGGCCCAGCGCTGGGAAACTCCCAGGTCGTCGTAGATGTACAGGCGAGCTTCCTCGTCGGAGAGCTGCTTGGTGCGGCTGGCACCCAGGCTGTTGAAGTAGCTGGAGTAGCTACCGCCCATGTTGAGGTAGCTATCGCCATCGAGCGACCAATCCTGAGGCTGCGGCAGCAGTTCCTCGGTGGAACGCAGCTCGTCGGGAGCGTACTCGGGCAGCGTGTCGTTGCCACCCATGTGCACCGGACGGCCCTTGTAGGTGAGGCCCACGTTGCGATAGCGCTTGAGGCCCGTACCTGCGGGGATCGGCTTGCCGATGATAACGTTTTCCTTCAGGCCAACCAGGTTGTCCGTCTTGCCTTCGATGGCAGCGTCGGTAAGAACCTTCGTGGTCTCCTGGAACGATGCGGCAGACATCCACGAATCGGTAGCCAGCGAGGCCTTCGTGATGCCCAGCAGCAGAGGCTGACCCGTGGGAGGCTCCTTGCCTTCCAGAACGAGCTTGTTGGCAACGCCTTCGAACTCGTAACGGTTGACCTGGCGACCAGGCAGGTAATCGGACTCGCCTGCGTCGAGCACGGCAACCTTGCGCAGCATCTGACGCGCGATAACCTCGATGTGCTTGTCGTTGATGTCTACGCCCTGGGACACGTACACGTCCTGGACCTGAGACACGATGTAGCGCAGCGTGGTGTTCGGGTCGGTGAGGCGAAGCAGGTCGTGCGGGTTCACGGAACCACGCGTGAGCTGCTGGCCCACAACCACTTCGTCGCCGTCATTCAGACCCGGCATGAGCTGGGCACGAGCGGAGACCACGTACTCGCGGATGTTGCCATCCTGGTCGTGAATCGTGATGGTCTTCGTCTGCTTGTCGCCGCGGACCTGCATGGTACCGGCGATTTCAGCGAGGACGGCCTGGCCCTTGGGCTTACGCGCCTCGAAAAGCTCGGTAACACGAGGAAGACCGTGCGTGATGTCGTCGCCAGCGACGCCACCGGAGTGGAACGTACGCATCGTAAGCTGCGTACCAGGCTCGCCAATGGACTGGGCAGCGATGATGCCAACGGCCGTGCCGATGTTGACGGGGCGGCTCGTGGCGAGGTCCCAGCCATAGCACTTCTGGCACACGCCATGCTCGGCATGGCAGGTCATGATGGTGCGGATGGTGATCTCGTTCACGCCAGCGGCGACGAGCTTCTTCATATCCTCCATGCCGTTGATGTACTCATCGGCATCCATGATGACTTCGCCATTCTCGCTCACGGCAGCCTGCGCGAGGCAGCGGCCGATGAGGTTCTCGTCGAGTTCGCCCTTCGCGTTATGCAGCGGATAGGGAACGCCCTCGTGCGTGCCGCAGTCGATCTCGCGAACGATAACGTCCTGGGCGACGTCGACCAGACGACGGGTGAGGTAACCAGAGTCAGCCGTACGGAGTGCGGTGTCGGCCAGACCCTTACGAGCGCCGTGCGAGGAGACGAAGTACTCCAAGACGGAGAGGCCCTCGCGGAAGTTCGACTTAATGGGCTGGTCGATAATCTCGCCCTTCGGGTCGGACATCAGGCCACGCATACCAGCGAGCTGACGAATCTGCTTGATGTTACCTCGAGCACCAGAGAACGCCATCATGTAGATGGGGTTGAAGTGATCGAAGTTCTTGGCCATGGCATCGCCGACTGCCTCGTTGGCGTCGGTCCAGATGTCGACGACCTGCTTATGACGCTCTTCGTCGCTCACGAGGCCCATCTCGTAGTCCTCGTCGATGCGGGCAACTTCTTCGTCGGCCTTAGCAAGGATTTCGCCCTTGTTGGGAGGCACGGTTGCGTCGTACACGGACACGGTAAGACCGGCGCGCGTAGCGTAGTGGAAGCCGTTTGCCTTCAGACCATCCAGGATGGGCTCCATCTGGCTGGTGGTGTAACGACGGCAGCAATCCTCGATCAGGCGGCTAACCTCGGACTTGTTCAGCTCGTAGTTGAGGAACGGATAGTCGGCAGGCAGAACGTCGTTGATCGTGATGCGGCCGATGGTGGTCTGGATGCGCTCGCCGGCCTTGCGCAGCACGGGCTCGCCGAACTTCTCGGCTACTTCCGTGTCGTGGTCGAGGCGCACGACGATCTTGGCCTGCAGGTCGACGTCGGCATGCGCATCGTAGGCATGACGTGCGTCGGCGAAGCTGGCGAAGATACGACCCTCACCGGGGAAGTTGTCGCGGGCAGCCGTGAGGTAGTACAGACCGATGATCATGTCCTGCGTGGGAATGGTCAGCGGACGGCCATGTGCGGGCGACTTGATGTTGTTAGCGGAGAGCATGAGCACGCGAGCCTCGGCCTGGGCGGCGGAGGACAGGGGCACATGCACGGCCATCTGGTCACCGTCGAAGTCGGCGTTGAATGCCGTGCAGACGAGCGGATGAAGCTTGATGGCCTTGCCGTTCACGAGCACGGGCTCGAACGCCTGGATGCCCAGACGATGCAGGGTAGGTGCGCGGTTCAGGAGCACGGGATGTTCCGTGATGACTTCCTCGAGCACGTCCCACACGTAGCTGGCGTGACGGTCGACAGCGCGCTTGGCAGCCTTGATGTTGGCAGCGTATTCGAGCTCGACCAGGCGCTTCATTACGAAGGGCTTGAAGAGTTCGAGGGCCATCTGGCTGGGCAGGCCGCACTGGTGCAGCTTCAGTTCCGGGCCGACGACGATTACGGAACGGCCGGAGTAGTCGACGCGCTTACCAAGCAGGTTCTGGCGGAAACGGCCCTGCTTGCCCTTCAGCATGTCGGAGAGGCTCTTCAGGGGACGGTTGCCGGGGCCCGTTACGGGGCGGCCACGACGGCCGTTGTCGAACAGGCTGTCGACGGCTTCCTGAAGCATGCGCTTCTCGTTGTTGACGATGATTTCCGGGGCACCCAGGTCGAGCAGGCGCTTCAGACGGTTGTTACGGTTGATCACGCGACGATACAGGTCGTTCAGGTCGCTCGTGGCGAAACGGCCACCATCGAGCTGCACCATCGGGCGCAGATCGGGCGGAATGACGGGGATAACGTCGAGAATCATGTCGCTGGGGTTGTTGTCGCTCTTCAGGAAAGCGTCGACAACCTTCAGGCGCTTAACGGCCTTGGCGCGCTTCTGGCCCTTGCCCGTGGCGATGACTTCGACGAGCTCTTCGGCGACGGCTTCGAGGTCCATCTCGTCGAGCAGGTCGCGCACGGACTCGGCGCCCATGCCGCCCTTGAAGTAATCGCTGTAGTTCAGGCGCATCTCGCGATACAGGGCCTCGTCGGGAACGAGCTGCTTGGGCTCGATCTTCATGAAGGCTTCGAAGGCTTCCGAACGGAGCGCCTTGCGCTCGTTGAACTCCTCGAAGATGTCGGCGAGCTCGTCCTCGATTTCCTCAGGGGTCATGCGCTCGTCTTCATCGATATCGTCGATGATGTCGTCTTCCTCGGGCACGTAATCGGTGGAGAGGCGACGCGTGGCCTCTACCAGACGATCGCGCTCGGCATCCAGCTCGTCCAAATCGGCTTCGAGCTCGTCGCGCAGGTCGGCCTCATCGGCTTCGCGCGCTTCCTTATCGACGCTGGTTACGATGGCGCTCGCGAAATAGAGCACCTTCTCCAGGTCTTTCGGCGGAATGTCGAGCAGGTAGCCAAGACGGCTTGGGCTGCCCTTGAAGTACCAGATGTGGCTCACGGGAGCGGCAAGCTCGATGTGGCCCATGCGCTCGCGGCGAACCTTGCTGCGCGTTACCTCAACGCCACAGCGCTCGCACACGATGCCCTTGAAGCGGATGCGCTTGTACTTGCCGCAGGCGCACTCCCAGTCCTTCGTGGGACCAAAGATGCGCTCGCAGAACAGGCCGTCCTTTTCGGGCTTGAGGGTGCGGTAGTTGATGGTTTCCGGCTTCTTTACTTCGCCGTGGGACCATACGCGAATGTCCTTCGCGCTGGCCAGGGAGATACGCAGTGCGTCGAAGTTGTTCACATCGTACTCAGTCATTTAGCGCTCCTCCCCTTCACTGGTGATATCGAATTCTCCATTACCGTCTTTCAAATCGTCGGAAAGCAATTCGGCAAGGTCGGCTGCGATTGCATCGAGCGCGCCATCCTCTTCACCTTCGGTCTTCTTGGCGTCGGCCACCATGCCGGCGAGCACCTTGGAGTCTTCGTCCTCGGGCTCGTGCGTCTCGGCGACGTCGATGACGCCCTGCTCGCCCTCGAGCTCGACGTTCAAGCACAGAGAGCGCATTTCCTTGACGAGAACCTTGAAGGACTCGGGCACTTCCGCGGCGGGAAGGTTTTCGCCCTTCACGATGCTCTCGTAGCTCTTCACGCGGCCGATCGTGTCGTCGGACTTGATGGTGAGGATTTCCTGCAGCACGTTGGAAGCACCGTATGCATACAGGGCCCACACTTCCATCTCGCCGAAGCGCTGGCCGCCGAACTGGGCTTTACCACCCAGAGGCTGCTGCGTGATGAGGCTGTAGGGGCCAGTCGAGCGAGCGTGAATCTTGTCGTCGACCATGTGGCCGAGTTTCAGCATGTACGGGAACCCCACCCTGATGGGCTCGCGCAAGGGCTCGCCGGTGCCACCGTCGTACACCCTGCTCTTGCCGAACGACTTCAGCTGGGGAACG
>NZ_JAZZJS010000072.1:0-29501 GCF_056180635.1 Denitrobacterium sp.
TCGGTCGACGCGCATCTCATCGCCGACATGATCGACACGTCGGGATACGGTGGCACCCCCGGCGCCGACCGCCTGGCCGACGCCGTCGCCGCACGGGCCCTGTACGGAAGCCCCGCCATCGTGCTCGATCTGGGCACCGCCACCAACATCGAGGTCATCGACGCGGATGGACGTTTTTTGGGCGGCGCAATCGCCCCGGGCATCCAGACGTCCATCGAGGGACTAGTAAACCGCACGGCACTGCTCCCCGACGTCGAGCTTGCCGACCCAGGGTGCGCCATCGGGAACTCCACGGTGAAGGCCATCCAGATTGGCGTTGTATACGGCCAGGTAGACGCTATCGACGGCATGGTACGCCGTATTTGGAAGCAACTGGGCACCGAAACCCCCGTCATCGCCACCGGAGGGTTCGGCACCTTGATGTCGAACCTCTCGCAAACGGTGACGCACGTGAACCCCGAGCTCACGCTCGAGGGGCTTCGCCTGATCTACCAGGCGAAGAAGCCTACGCAGCTACAGGATTAGCACTCGCCTTGCCAGCCACGACCTTGCGCACGGCATGCGCAACGGGCACGGCAAAGGCAATCTTCAGGATGTCGATGACGACGAAGGGGGCAACCGCGGAAAGGAACGCGGCCTCCGGCGTCATGCCGGTGGACACCATGAGCCAGAACCAACCCATCGCATAGCTAATGACCAGGTAGATCGCACCGGCGATGTACTCGAATACGATGGTGCGTCGACCAACGAGACGCAGGAACGCCACGGCCACCAGCGTGGCGATGAGGAAGCTCCACAGGAAACCGCCCGTCGGCCCCAGCAGCGCGGCGATGCCCCCCTTCATGCCCGAGAACAACGGCAGGCCGATGGCACCCAGCACCAGATAGGCAGCAATAGCGGAAACGCTTTCGCCCGCGCTAAGAGCCAAGAACAGAAACACGATCACGAACGTCTGCATCGTGAAGGGCACGGGGCCAAGCGGCACGGTAATCCACGCGGATACCGCCAGCAGGGCCACCGACAAGCCCACGAATGCAATGGAGCGCGTACGTTTTGCGGTCGACGAAATAGTCTGCATAACCTCTTCTTTCTCGCGAACAAGTGAACGCGCTCCACTCTAGTAGAGCGGAGTCGGATTGTAAACCTGTTACCTTGCTAAGGTTTACAATTTACAGAACTACCTCTTCACGACGGCAAAAGACATCACCATGAGGATGGCGGAACACACGAGCGAGAAGGCAATTGCGTAGTTCACGCCCACCGCCGTAACGGAACCGCCTTCACCGCCCACCGCCATGAGGAGCACCATGATACTCGTGCCGAACGCCGCGGCAATCTGACGCACCGCATTCGACACGCTCGTGCCATCCGCGACAACGGCTTCGTCGAGGTTATGCAGGCTCCACGTGGTAAGCGGCTGGATGAGCGAGCTGATGCCGAAGGCGCGAACCGCCTGCCAGGCCATCACGAGCGCCAGGGAATCCATATGCCCCAGGTCGAGCATGCCCACCGTGCCCACCACGAGCAGCGCGGAGCCCATGCACACGACGCGTCGCGCGCCGATGCTGTCGTAGAGCATGCCGGAAACGGGATTCATGATGAACGCAGCCACCGTGCCAGGCAGAAGCGACATGCCCGCCTCGAGGGCCGAGCGGCCATGCAGGCTCTGCAGCTCGAGGGGCAGCACGAGCGTTACGCCGATAAATGCGCTGAACAGCAGGCAGTTCATGATGGTGCCCAACGCAAAGCCCCGATTCTTGAACGGCGCGAGGGAAAGGAGGGGGTTGGAAATGCGCGATTCGCGGTGCACGAACCATGCCATGGACGCCGCCCCCACTGCCAGGGGAATAATGCACTGCAGGCTGACGATGCCAAACGAGGAGATATTCGACACGCCCATGAGCAGGCCGCCGAACGCGAGCGTCGACGCAACGAGCGAAAGCGCGTCGAGGTTCATGGCTCCATGCTGCGTCGTGCTTTTACGCAGCGCGAAGCACATCGAAAGCGCCACGAATGCGGAAATGGCGGCAAAGCACCAGAACGCGCCGCGCCAATCCCACACCTGAATGAGGACGCCCATGATAGTGGGGCCGATGTTCGGGGCGAACCCCAGGGCAAGCCCCACGAAGCCCATGATGGTCCCCCATCGCTCGCGCGGGAACTTCCGGAACACGACCACCTGCACCAAGGTGAGCATAACGGCGACCGCCGAGCTTTGCAGAATGCGCCCAACCAGCATGAGCGCAAAGCTCGTGGAAAGGGCGATGGCGACGCTTCCCACCGAAAACATGAGGGAGCTCGCGATGAAGAGCCGCTTGGAGCTGAAGCGGCGCGAGAGAAACGCCACGAGGGGCATGACGATGCCCAACATGAGCTGGAACACGGTGACGAGCCATTGAGCCACGTCGGTGGTGATGCCCAGGTCGGCCATAACCGAGGGCAGCGCCGTGTTCATGCCCGTTTGGGACATGCCTCCAAGACTGGAGCCAAGCACCATGAGGGCCAACGCGAAATACGAGAATCCGTTTTTCCTACCAGCCCCCATGGCGCCTCCTTTTCTATCCTAGAAGTCGGCGGCTTTGAGCTCGCCAGACTCCAGACGCTTCATGCGCCTGAATTCCACGAACATGAAGATCACCGTGGTGAAGATGGCCAGGAAGTCGGCCATGGGCACGGCGAAGTACAGCGCGTCGAGGCCAGAGTACTGCGGCAGGAATTGCGGCAGCAGCTCGGGCAGCAGGAAGTACAGCGGGATGAGGAAGAGCACCTGACGCGTAAGCGAGAGGAACGCGCTCTTCACGGGCTGACCCGTTGCCTGGAAGTAGTTCGCGCCAATAATCTGGAAGGCCACGAACGGCAGCAGGATGAGCTGGACCTTCAGAGCGAATACGGTGAACGCCACGAGCTCGGGGTCTTCCAGGCCGAACGCACCCACGATCTGGTTGGGCCACAGGTGAACCGCCACCCACATGGCGATGGCGATAACCGTGCCGCCCGCCATGCCTTCGAAGAGCGCAGTACGCACGCGCTTGAACAGGTGCGCGCCGTAGTTGTAGCCCAGAAGCGGCTGCAGGGCGATGGCAACACCCACCAGCGGGAAGATGGTGAACATGGCCACGCGGCTTACCACGCCGATGCTGGCCAGCGCGGCATCCTGACCCAGAGGGCTTTGGGCGCCGTACTTCACCAGCAGGTTGTTCAGGACGAAGTTCACCACGGCCGCAGCTGCCTGGATGGCGAAGCTTGCGAAGCCCAGCGACAGGATAAGGCGCACGGTGCGACCCTCGAGCTTCATGAAGCGCCTATGCAGCTTCATGGGAACGTTCTTCGTGAACAGGAAGAACCAGAGCACGCTGACGCAGCTTGCGGCCTGGCCCGCAAGGGTGGCGCAGGCGCTACCGGCAATGCCCCAGCCAAGCACGATAACGAACAGGTAGTTGAAGATAACGCACACCACGGCGCCAATGACCATGGTTCCCAGGGCGCGATTGGGGTTGCCCGACGTGCGGATGAAGTTGTTCACGCCCATGCCGATGCACTGCAGGAAGAAGCCCAGCGAGATGATCTGGATGAACGTCTTGGAGTACTCCCACACCTCGGTAGTGGTGCCCGAAATGGACAGAAGGCCGTTGATGCAGGGAGGCACGAATGCCAGCACGGCCACGAGCGCACTCACCAGAAGCGACAGCGTCACCGTGTTGCCCAGGCTGCGCTCGGCGCCCACGCGGTCGCCCTCGCCCATGCGCAGCGCGGCCAGGGCGTTGCCGCCGTTGCCGATGAGCATGGCAATGGCCATGAAGACGATCATGATGGGCATGGCGGCCGTAACGGCGGCCTGCCCCACTTCGTGCATGGCACTGCCCAGGAAAATGGAGTCGATAATGTTATATGCGCCGTTCACCACCATGCCGATGATGCTGGGAATGGCGAATTCCGTGATAAGGCGCGGGATACTGGCCGTACCCATGCGATTGACTTTATCGTCACGCCCCGGATTCTTCGGGTCCCGCCCCACAGGGGCCCCGGTACTTGCTTTTACGTCGAATAGATCATTGTGCTCTTCCGCCACGTCAGTCCCATCTTATTTCCCAAACTTGTATTGCTCACCTAGCTTACTCCGTTTGGACATGGATAGGGCAACGCGCACAATAGACGCATAGGCGCGTGTAATGCTATACAACGAGTAGCATTTTGTGTATAATATAGCACTGGATTGATGGTGATACCCAGCCTAAGCGACGTTCCCAATCCTCCCCAAAAACCGCAACGTCACACTGGGTTACTGAAGCGCAGGGGCGAAGGCCTCCCCTGCGCTTCTCTTGTGTTATGAAATGCGCCGCTGATTAGCGGATTTTCGTGGCAGCACCCACGCGCACCGTGTCGAGCGTAACGGGCGTGCCATCGGAAAGAACATGGTGCGGAAGAATCTCGAGCAGCGGCTTCACCATGAAATCGCGCTCGCACAAAAGCGGGTGCGGAAGCTTCAGCTGCTCGTCGTCGCTTACGTAGAGCTGGTAGTCGAGGATATCGATGTCGCACGTGCGAGGGCCGTTCTTCACGGTGCGCACGCGGCCCAGGCTGTCTTCCACGGCATGCAGGTACTGCAGCATATCGCGCGGAGCCAGGCCCGTGCGAATGAGCACGACAGCATTCACGAAGTCGTCTTGGTCTTCCACGTATGCCGGCTCGCTGGCATAGAAGCTCGAGCAGTCGATCATCTGAGTGTCGGGCATCATGCAGATAGACGAGATAGCCTGGTTGAGCTGGGCAATCTTCGCTTCCTGCTCCTGGCCGCGCTCGCCCACCAGGGCAACGTTGCAGCCCAGACCCAAAAGCGCATACGGACGGATGGCCGCGAGCTTTTCCACCGTAAGGGGCACGTTGTGCATGCGAACCACGCTTGCGCCCAGTTCGCAGGCCATAAGGGCCTCTTCGACGCTAGCCTCGTCACGGTCCTTCGGGTTCTCGATGCCGTACGCAAAGCCGATGTAACTCTTGCGCGAGGGCGCGGCGACAACCGGATACCCCGTGCGCACGAACTCGTGCAGATTGCGCATGAGCTCGATGGTCTGCTGGGGCGTCTTGCTGAAGCCAGGGCCCGGGTCGATGGAGATGCGATCGCGCGCGATGCCCTCTTCCTCCAGCATGCGGCAACGTTGCTCGAGATAGTCCTTCACCTCGGCCACGACGTCGTCGTACTGCGTGAACTGCTGCATGGTGGAAGGCTCGCCCTGCATATGCATGACGATGAGGCCCGCTTCGCTTTCCTGCGCGACGCGCACCATATCAGACGAGCGGAAACCCGAAATGTCGTTGATGATGGCAGCGCCCGCTTCGACGCACGCGCGCGCAACCGGCGCATGGCGCGTGTCGACGCTTACGCATACGCCCTTTTCCACCAGGCCACGCACGACGGGAAGGACGCGGTTGAGCTCTTCCTCGCAAGAGACGGGCGTGGAACCGGGACGCGTGGACTCGCCGCCCACGTCGATGATGAGCGCGCCAGCTTCCTGCATGGCCAGGCCAGCGGCAATGGCCTCTTCGGCATTGGCATACGAGCCGCCATCGGAAAACGAATCGGGAGTGACATTGAGGATGCCCATAACGACGGGCATCCTCGAATCGAAGCTAAAAGAACCACAACGCCAAATCACAGCGATAACCTCACTTGAATTGTTCTACGCGTTTATCGATTATTCTCGGAATGCTGACCACCGGAAGCGCCCGAGTGCGGCGGCTGGGGCTTCGGGGCATACGTGCCAGCCGAAACGCCCGAACCGGGCTGCGCGGGAGGCTGCTGGCCCGCAGGTGCGGAAGCAGCAGGCGCGGCAGGCTCGCTGGGGGCGACGACCGTGGTGGCAGCACGCTCGCGCGCCGCCTTGCCAGCTTCGCTTTGCTCGTGCTCGAGGTACTCGTTCCACTTGTTGTCGAGCAGCGCCTGGCAGGCATCGCCGTCGATGGTCTCGCGCTCGAGCAGCACCGACGCCATGAGGGCCATCTGCTCCTTGTTGCTGGAGAGAATCTCGTAGGCGGTATCGTGCGCCTGCTTCATGAGACGCGCGACCTCGTCGTCGATGCGACGAGCCGTTTCCTCGGAGTAATCCTGCGTGTTGCCGTAATCGCGGCCCAGGAACACCTCGTGGTTGGGTTGGCCGAAGATCTGCGTGCCCAGTTCGGCGCTCATGCCATACTGCGTGACCATCTGGCGCGCCATCTTGGTTGCGCGCTCGAGGTCGTTGCTGGCGCCCGTGGTGATATCGTCGCAGAAGATTTCCTCGGCAACGCGACCGCCCAGGAACACGGCCAGTTCCTGCATCATTTCGTTGCGGCTGTTCAGCACCTTGTCTTCCTTGGGGATGGACAGGGTATAGCCCAGGGCGCGGCCGCGACTGACGATGCTGATCTTGTGCACCGGGTCGGCCAGGGGCAGCGTATGGCCCACGAGGGCGTGACCGCTTTCGTGGAAGGCGATGGTCTTCTTGGTCTGATCGTCCATCACGCGGCCCTTGCGTTCGGGGCCGGCGATGACGCGCTCCATGCTGTCCTGCACTTCCTCCATGGAAATGACCTTCTTGCCGCGGCGGGCGGTGAGAAGCGCACTCTCGTTCAGGAGGTTCGCCAGGTCGGCACCGGTGAAGCCGGGCGTGAGCTTGGCAATCTTGGGCAGATCGACGTCCTGCGCGATGGGCTTGCCCTTCGCGTGAACGTTCAGGATCTTCTCGCGACCGCGCACGTCGGGCACGTCGACCACGATCTGGCGGTCGAAGCGGCCGGGACGCAGGAGCGCGGGGTCGAGAACGTCGGAGCGGTTGGTTGCGGCGATGAGCACGACGGAATCGTTCGCCTCGAAGCCATCCATCTCGACGAGCAGCTGATTGAGCGTCTGCTCGCGCTCGTCGTGACCGCCGCCCAGGCCCGTACCGCGCTGACGGCCCACGGCGTCGATCTCGTCGATGAACACGATGGCGGGAGCGGCTTCCTTGGCCTGCTTGAAGAGGTCGCGCGCGCGGCTCGCGCCCACGCCCACGAACATCTCGACGAAGTCGGAGCCCGAAATGCTGAAGAAGGGCCCGCCCGCTTCGCCGGCCACGGCACGCGCGAGGAGCGTTTTACCGGTACCCGGAGGGCCTACCAGCAGGCAGCCGCGCGGAATCTTCGCGCCGATGTCCTGGTACTTCTTCGGGTTGGAGAGGAAGTCGCGAATCTCCTGCATCTCCTCGACGGCCTCGTCGACACCCGCAACATCATCGAACTTGACATCGGGGCGTTCCTCGGAAGCCATCTTGGCCTTCGTCTTGCCGAAGGACATCTGAGAGCTATTCGCCTTGTTCATCTGGTAGAACATCCAGACGAAGAAGACGGCGATGAGAATCATGGGCAGATAGGACAGCAGTCCGGAAAGCAGGCCAGACGGAAGCGTGACCTGGTAGCTGATGTTGGGATGCGCCGCCATGAGCTCGCCCAGGGAATCCTGGCCCACCCACGTAGCCGTGTAATTGCGCTCGGTGCCCAGCGTCTGGTCGTCGAGCGTGGTGGTTTCGACGGTATTGCTGATGGAAGAGCCATCGCTGGTGTGCTGGGTGCCCAGGGCAGAGGACAGCGCCTCGAACGCCGTGTCGTAGGCGTCGCTGATGGTGCCGCCCGCCGTTGCCGCGGGATAGTACGTGCCGGAAACGGTGTCGGAACCGGCGTCGAACGTGACGTCGAGCACGCGGCCCTCGTTCACGGCTGAGATGAACTCGCTCGTTTTCAGAGAGTCGGTCTGGCGTGATTCCGTCTGATGACCCAGCCCCGTGAGCTGCGACCCCAGGAACAGGAAGATGAGGACCATGAGGACCGTCCAGACGATGGTAGTCCTCGAGTTGGGCTTAATAGGCGGTTTCTGATCTGGCATATGGTATGTACTTCCTTGCTGCCCGAATGCGTGTTCAGGCTATTTCTCGTAAACGCTCTTCTTCAGAACGCCGATATAGGGCAGGTTGCGATAACGCTCGGCGTAGTCGAGGCCGTAACCGACAATGAATTCGTCGGGGCATTCGAAGCCCACGTAACGGCAATCGATTTTCGCCTGCTGAAGCGTCTTCTTGCGCAGCAACGTGGCCACTTCGATGGAGGCTGGGTTGCGCGCCTGCAGGTTGCGGATGAGATAGCTGAGCGTGAGGCCGCTATCGAGGATATCTTCGGCGATGAGCACGTGACGGCCCTCGACCGAAGAGGTGAGGTCTTTCAGGATGCGCACGATGCCGGAGCTCTTCACGCCGTTACCGTAGCTGGAAATGGCCATGTAATCCATTTCCAGGGGAAGCTCGATTTCGCGCACGAGGTCGGCCATGAAAATAGCCGCGCCGCGCAGCACCGAAATGACAAGCAGGTTATCACCCTGATGGTCGGCGGTAATCTGACGACCCATCTCGCAAATTCGATTGCGCAGATCCTCTTCGGTGAACAGGATGCGATCTACATCTTCGTGAATACCCTGGAACGTCAAAGCCATAACCTCTTCTCGATTACGCCATACGCTGGGACGCATGGCGCCACAAACTACACTTGGTTTCAAAGTGTAGCAAAACACCCCTGTTCCGAATCCGACAAACAGGTAACGGCCTGCTATTGAGCACGTTATTTACACGCTGGCTGACCCATATGCGCCCCAAGGGGTCGCACCTGGGAAAAGGGCTATTCCGCAAGGGCGGGAACGAGGCGCAGAAGCGTGGACACGGGAAGGCCCACGATGTTGTCGTAATCGCCTTCGTAGCCGGCCACGAGCTTGGCTCCCTCGCCCTGGATGGCGTACGCGCCGGCCTTGTCGAAGCTTTCCCCGCATGCAAGGTATTCGGCGATTTCGTCGCTGGTGAGGGGCTTGAAGGTTACCTCGCTCGTCTCGGAGAACGCACGACGCGCGATGGAGACGTTGCCCTCGTCGTCGGGGCTGAGCATCCACACCGAAACACCTGTGATGACCTCGTGCGTTGCGCCCTGCAGCTGCTGGAGCATTTCCGTGCCCTCTTCGAGCGAGTGGGGCTTGCCGAAAATGCGACCGTCCTTCACCACCATGGTGTCGGCCCCGATGACGGCAACCGGCTGGCTTAGCGGACGGGGCATGGCGAGGAGCAGCTGCACGACGGAGCCGGCTTTGCGATCGGCGAGCGTGCGTGCCGCCTGCGAAGGATTTGCAAGTTCGGATTCCTCGAGCTCTTCGGTGGCTTCGCTGGGAATGACCCGGAACGAGACGCCCGCTGCCTTCAGGATTTCACGGCGACGGGGGCTTCCCGATGCGAGAACGATTTCCACTGCTACCTCTTCCTGCGCGCACGAAACGCGCTCATGGGCTCGATGCGTACACCCCGCTTATTCGACGAAACGGCCAGGTTGCCTTGGATGTTCGCGGTATACCCCGACACGGGGGCGCTAGGACCAAAGGCCCGGCACACCGCTTCCACGGACGCCGTTTCGATGCGGGCTTCCTCGCCAAGCATAAGCTGCAGGACGGAGGTTACGCAACGACGCACCAGGGGTTTCGGCTGAAAAGCCATATCGGGAGCGAGCAGGCAGCCCTCCGAATTGCAGGGGTCGTTCGCCTCGTCGAGCCAGGAAACATAGCGCTCTTCCAGCTGATGCGCCATGTCTTCGAGCATGTCGTCTTCATCGGCGATGAGGTTCATCGAGCGGCACAGCGTGTCGAGCAGGCGCGGATTGCGGTCTTTCGCCACGGGCACGATGTTATGGCGCACGTAGGCGCGGAAATGGTCGGTATGCGCGTTGGTGGCGTCTTCGCGCCAGAGCTTTCCCTGCAAGTCGCGCACGAGCGCAATCGACGGGTCCTCGAACGCGTCGAGCTCGCGCATGCCCAGGTAGGCGCGCAGATCGTCGCGCGAGAGGTCGAGACAGGGACGCACGATGGCGCCGTTGCGGTAGCGCATCGAACGGAACCCGCCCGGGCCCGTTCCCACGATGGAGCGCATGTAGAAGTTCTCGACGCGATCGTCCTGCGTGTGCGCCGTGAAGATGCGGCCCTCGCTAAGGGGCGCATCGGCATGGCGGCAGAGGCTTTCCAGTGCCTCGTTGGCCGCCTGATAGCGTTCCTGGCGCGCAACGGCTTCCATGTTGTCGCCCGTCATCTGCACGATGCGAGGAATATCAACCTGCACCATGAAGAGGGGGACGCGCAGCGTATCAGCCAGATTCTGCACGAACGAAGCGTCGGCGTCGGAAGCCTCCCCACGAAGATTGTGGTTCACGTGCAAAATGGCAAGAGGCCCCAACCCGCCACGACGGTGCAGGTCGGTGGCCAGATATGCCAATGACGTGGAATCGGAACCGCCCGATACCATAAGGAGCACGGGAGTTTCGGGGCCGGCGAGCCCCTTTTCCTCGATCGTGCGCGCGAAACGAACTTCGGTAGTTTCCTTTACCGCAGGCACGCGTACTACGCCAATCCGTGGAATAGGTCGGTGGAAAGGTAGCGCTCGCCCGTGTCGACCGCGAACGTGACGATGGTGGAACCACGAGCATCGCGATCGTTTTCGATGAGGTCGATGACGGCGGCCAGATTGGCACCGCTGGAAATGCCCACGAGCAGGCCCTCGTCGCGCGCGGCACTGCGTGCGGCAGCCATGGCGTCGTCGACGCACACGGGAATGGCGCCATCGAGAATTCCCAGGTCGAGCGTTTCGGGGATGAAGTTAGCACCAATGCCCTGGATGCCATGCGCATGGGGCGTGAGCTCTTCCCCGGCAAGCGCCTGGGAGATGATGGGGCTTTCGGCTGGTTCGACCGCAAAGCACTTCGTACGCGCGTGCTTGCCCTTGAAGTAGTGGCCGCAACCGGAAATGGTGCCGCCCGTTCCAACGCCCGCAACCACGTAATCGGGGTCGAAGCCCAGCTGCGTGAAGATTTCCGGACCGGTGGTGAGCTCGTGCGCGAGCGGATTGTTGGGGTTAGTGAACTGTCCCACGATCCAGCCCGAATGAAAGTCTTCCGCGAGCTCCTGCGCCTTCGCAACAGCGCCCTTCATGCCATCCTTCGCAGGCGTGAGCACGATTTCGGCGCCATAGGCAGCCGCAAGCTTGCGACGTTCGACGCTCATGGATTCGGGCATGGTGAGAATGACGCGATAGCCGCGCGCGGCGCCGATCATGGCGATGGCGATACCCGTGTTTCCGCTAGTGGGCTCAATGAGAACGCTACGATACGGGGCGATGATGCCCTCGCGCTCGGCACGGTTGATCATGCAAAGCGCAGCGCGATCCTTCAGCGATGCGCCCGGATTCGCCGCCTCATATTTCACAAGCACTCGAGCCCCTACTTGCTCGGAGAAGTTGCGAAGCAGAATGAGCGGCGTACGCCCAATACTGGCCGTTAGTTCGCTGGTACCCTGCATAGCAGCCCCCTTTCCCAGGCAAACATATTGGACCCATCATACCGCTGCATTTCGGGAATGGGAACAGATTTTCGGCAGAAAAAGAGGGCAGAAAATACCGATTTAGCTGGTCTAATGTGGTAGTATTCCAATAGCATATGAGGGACTTACCGCACATAATGAACTTCCGCGACCTAGGCGGGCTCGCCACAGGCGACGGCTACATCATCCGGCCGCGCAGGCTCTACCGCTGCGCCACGCTGGGCGCCACCGACGCCAACGAACGCGCGCTCCTCGCGGGGTTTTACAACGTGGGAACGGTTATCGACCTGCGCACGGGGCTGGAACGCAACAGCAATCCCGACCCCGATCTGCCCGGCGTGAGCCATCTCGAAGTGCCGCTCATGCCCGTAAGCGCGCTGGGCATCACGCTGGAAGATTACAACTGGCAGGAAATCCTGCGCGGCACCTGGAATCCCGACCTATACGACGCATGCGCCCTCTACAAGAAGATGGTGAGCCCGTCGATGGCGCCGCGCTGGCACCAGATTTTCCAGGTGCTGCTCGACGCGAGCGAGCAGGCCGTGCTGTGGCATTGCACGAACGGAAAGGACCGCACGGGCGTAGTTACCGCCATCGTGCTGCTGGCGCTGGGCATTCCCAAGCGCGCCGTGCTGGCCGATTACATGGATTCGAACGCCGGCCTGGCAGAATACCGCGAGCAGATCATCCAAGACGCACGTAGCAAGGGCGTTGCCCCCAGCATGACGCACCGCATGGGGCCACTGTTGGAAGCGCGTCACGAGCACCTCGACGCTGCGCTCGACGCAATCGACGAGAACTTCGGCGACTTCGCGGGCTTCCTGGAAGACGTGTGCGGCGTGGGCCTGGCGGAAGAAGACACGCTGCGCCACAACTTCCTGCAATAACGGTGGCATCCGAACGCAGCGCGGCGAAATATGCCACAATAGCCGCATGAGCGAGAAACAGAACATCAAGAAATCGAGCCGCAAGCACACGGCCGCACCCGCAAAGAACGCGAAGAAGCACGGCAAAGCAAAGGCCGCCCGCAACGGCGAACGCCACGCGGTCAGGCCGAACGCCCGCCGCACGCAAGACGCGCGTGGCGCGAAACGCGCACCCAAGCACGCGTCATCCCTCTGCCCCGTCGCGTCCGAATGCGGCGCATGTTCCGCCATCCACGTTCCCTATCAGGAACAACTCGCGAAGAAGCAGCAGTTCATCGTTGACTTGTTCGAAGAATTCGCCGGCGAAACCTGCATGCTCGACCCCATTGCGGGCATGGACGAACCGCTCCACTACCGCAACAAGATCACCTCGCCCTTCGCCCCCGGCAAAACGCGCAAGGACGCGCCGAAGCCGGGCAAGAAGAAGGGGCAGGAGGCGCGCCACGAGATTCTCTGCGGCATGTACGCCGCCCATTCCCACCGCATCGTGCCCGCCAGCACATGCGCCGTGGAGCACGAAATGGGACGTACCGTTATCGCTGCCATCAAGGCCATCATGGGCAAATACGGCATCGAGCCCTACAACGAGGACACGGGCCGCGGCTTCATGCGCCATGCCATCGTGCGCGTGGGGCACGAAAGCGGCGAGGTGCTGGTGACGCTCGTTACCAACGACAAGCAGTTCCCGGGCGCGAAGAACTTCGCGCGTGAGCTCAAGCGCCGCTGCCCCGCCATCACCACCATCGTGCAGAACGTGAACCTGCGCCAGACCAACGTCATCCTGGGCCAGGAAGAGCACACCATCTATGGCCCCGGCTTCATCATCGACACGCTGTGCGGGCTTTCGTTCCGCATTTCATCCCACTCGTTCTACCAGGTGAATTCGAAGCAGACGGAGGTGCTGTACCGAACCGCCGTGGCGTTTGCCGGCCTCGATGAAGCGCAAGGCGACAATGGAAGCATCACCGTGCTCGACGCGTACTGCGGAACGGGCACCATCGGGCTCATTGCCGCAGCGACATCTGGCCAGGCCCAGGTAATCGGCGTGGACAGCGTGGAATCGGCCATCCACGACGCGCGCGCCAATGCTGCGCACAACGGCATTACGAATGCGGAATTCGTAGCCGCCGACGCAGGCGAGTTCATGAAGCAATGCGCCGCGCAGCACCGATCCATCGACGTGTTGATGATGGACCCGCCTCGCGCGGGTGCGAGCGAGGACTTCCTCGACGCGGTGAACGTGCTTGCCCCCGGGAAGATCGTCTACATCTCGTGCAATCCCCTCACGCAGGCGCGCGACGTGAAGCAGCTTTGCAAGCATGGCTACCACCTGGAGCGCATTCGCCCCGTGGACATGTTCCCCCACACCGACCACGTGGAAAACGTCGTACTGCTTTCCCGCGGCGCATAGGCGCTACGGGTTGCACCTCTTGCACGGCTGATACCCCTGCGCGATTATCTCGTCGCGCGAGCTGTTCACGTCGAGCCTGTTCTTGGCGCTCATCTTCCCTACCGACGAGCAATCGGGGCGATGGAACTTGCGCGTGTTGGTATTCAGCACGTAATCGCATGCACCCACGCTCGCTGAGGCAGGCGCTTCGTCCTGCGCGACCTGCCCTTCGCTAGGAGCGCCGCCGTTTGGGGCATACGAACCGGTAGCGTAATCGATTGCGTAGCCCTTCGCACAGTTATACACCTCGACTTCCTCGTCGATGCTTCCGTCCGACGTGCGCATATCAACGACCACCGAACGCGCGACCAGTTCATCGCCCACGTAAAGCGGAGTGGCAGCGTAATACACCGTGCCGCTTGGATGCGCTTCCAGCCAATCGCGCGCTTTCGTTTCGGCGTACGCCATGCCGCCCGGCGTGGATGACTGATCGTTGGCACCCACGTTCTGCGTGCGCGTGCCCGTTATCAGGTTGCGGAGCGATTCCTCGCCGCCCAGCGACTTCGCCAGCAGATGGCTGCGATTGTAGAAATAGCCATGGTACGTAGTGCCGTTGGGCATCTCGATGGCAACCTGCTCGTTCTTCGCCCACCCCGAGGGATGAAGCGAGCTCATATCCTCGCGATCGCGCGCAAGCCCCTCTTTCATCATGGAGTACGTGACAACCGCATACACGCTGCCCGCGCGCTGCAGGCGGTCGAGGCCCGTATAGGTAACGCTGCCCTCTTCCGCAGGGTAATCGCACACGGCAGCCCCCACGACGCGATAGTAATCGGGATACGCAGCATCGTCCCATTCCGTGGGCGAGGAAAGGCGGGCGGACGACGAGGACTCGGGAGCCTGTTCGGCCGAATCGTCCTGCGCGGAAGCGGCGCTTCCGGATGGCCTTTCCGCCTGATCGGCCGACGTCGAAACCTCTTGCTTGCCGGGCTGCGCCCCTTCCCCGCTCGATGCATTGCATCCCGCTAACGCAACCGAGCCAAAGGACAGAGACAGTGCCAGGACAATGGCGAGCAGACGAGAACCAAGCGCGCATGATTCCAGCGCGCTACGAAGACAACGCATGAATACCCCCTATATTGAGACCACAAATCCATTGTATCAGCCCCGCGCTTTTAGAATCGGCCCTGATGGCAGGGGCGCAATACGAACTCGTGACTTTTGAATACCAGACGCACGCTTCATGACGATTCGGTACAGACTTCTACTGGCGGCCCGATGGCACGTAAGATAGAAGGCCATGCAAGGTAACGAATCACACGACGCGCGAAAGGGAGAACGCATGACCGCACATTTTTGCACAGCCTGCGGTACGCCTCTCGAAGAGGGGGCGCGGTTCTGCATGATCTGCGGCAAGAAGATCGTGGAGCCATCGGAACTCGAGGCACAGGCTGCCTGGAGCCTCATCGAGAACATTCCGGAACCCCTTGCGGAAGCCACCAACCAGGAAACCCTCTCGCCCGCCGCCACGCAGATTCTCGACCCCGTTTCCGCGGCGTCGCGACTCGCGCATATCCCCACCATCGACGCACCCGCCGAAACGGCGATCATGGATCCGCAGGTCCCAAGCACGGCAAACGCCAGCTTCGACGATGCCGATAAGACCCAGATTCTTGCCGCAGCCGCCCCGCCCGACCCGGCGGTATTCCAGCAGGCCGCGGAACCCGGACAGCCCGACCTGAGCGGATTCGACGTTCCCGCCGCACCGCGCCGCGAGACGTTCGGCGACGAATGGGCGAACGAGCGCCCCGCAGGCTGGACATCGGGCATGACGCCGCAGGCCACGACCAATATGCCCCAAGGTACCCCCGTAAGCGCGCCCGTAACGCGCAGCGGCACGGAGGTCATGGAGCCCGTGAGCGTCGACGAATACGGCTACGCAATGCCCGCGAACAACGCACGCACCTTTTCCTCGGAAAACACCGCACGCAAGTCGTACGCGGGGCGCATCACGCTCATCGTGGTGCTGGTGCTGTGCGTGTTCGCGCTCATCTACCTCATTCAGTTCAACCCGTATTTCTTCGAGAACATAGGCTCGTCGCTCCGCCACATGTTCGGGGAAGCCGCCGCAAACGCCTTCGACGCCGCGGCGCAAGGGGCGAAAGACCTCATAGCATCGCTCGCCGACATGGCGCGATAACAAGAAAGGCTCTGCAGTTCTAACTGCAGAGCCTTTGCTTTGCGAGCTGAAATAAGCCGCGTGCTATTCGTAGTCGCGCTTCAGGGCGCCGAACGCCTCGCGGGAGTTGCGAATCGTCTCCTCGGCGATGCAATAGCCCAGGCGCACCCAGCCGCCAACGCCAAAGCTATCGCTGGGCACCAGCAGGAGCTCATGCTCCTTGGCCTTGTCGCTGAACGCCTGCGCGTCATCTTCCAGGGCCTTCACCCACAGGTAGAACGCTCCCTGCGGCTCGATGTAGGTATAGCCGAATTCGTCGAGAATCTCGCAAAGGATCTTGCGGTTGCGCTCGTAGGCGGCGATGTCGGCGGGAAGGTCGACGCAACGCTCGATAATACGCTGGAAGAGAACGGGAGCGCAGATGAAGCCCAGGGCACGGCCTGCGCCGGCAACGGCTTCGATAAGCGCCTTCGATTCCGTTGCGGCAGAGGGCACGAGCACGTAGCCGATGCGCTCGCCAGGCAAGGACAGGCACTTGCTCCAGGAATAGCAGACAATCGTGTTGTCGTAGATAGTGGGGACCCAGGGCACCTCGCGGCCACCGTACACGAGCTCGCGATACGGCTCGTCGGCGATGAGGAAGATGGGGCGGCCGTTCTGCTCGCTCTTACGCGTGAGCACGCTGGCCAGGCCCTCGAGGTTTTCACGCGAGTACACCACGCCTACGGGATTGTTGGGGGTGTTGATGATTACGGCCTTCGTATGCTCGGTAATAGCCGCCTCGAGCACGGGCAAGTCGATTTCGAAGTTATCGGAACGAGCGGGAACCTCGACGATGCGCGCGCCATGCGTTTCGATCCAGACGCGGTACTCGGGGAAGTACGGGCTGATGACGATGACCTCATCACCAGGCTCGATGATCGCCTTCAGCGAAATGCTAATGGCCGCTGCGGCACCGCAGGTGAGATACAGGTTCGCAGGCGTGTAATCGGTTCCGAACTGACGATTGAGGGAATCGGAAATGCGCTGGCGAATGTCGGGGTCGCCCGCGGCCTGCGTATACGCATGCACAGATACCGGGTCGCTCTGGCCCAGCTCCACCATGGCCTCGCCCACGGCTTCCGGAGCGGGAACGCTGGGATTGCCGATGCTGTAGTCGAACACCTTATCTGCGCCAATAACCTTCTTGCGCTCGGCGCCATACGCGAAGAGCGTACGAATCGCCGACGGGGCCGCGCCCAGCGCCTGCATCGTGGTATTCAACATGTCCGGATCCTTTCGCCGCGTTACTCGTTTGAATGTGTATGGTAGCACTTTCGCACGGTAAAGCGCGATTCGTGGGCATCATGAAAACTGGCTATCGCTATTCTCCATAACGAATAACCTGGAAGGTCTACCAGCTGGTGACATCGCCCGATTGATCGAGGCTCACCGGCTCGCTGAGGCGCGTGGCCGACTTCTTGGATGCGACCTTCGCCATATCGCTCACGCGCGCAAACGCCTCGCGCACGTCGAAGTAGGCCTGGCGCGCATAGCTGTGTATATCGCTCGAGACGCCCGTTACGCTAATGCCGAACGAGCTTGCGTCGAACAGCGCGCGATACTGGTGATACTCCTGCGTGACCACCACCATCGACGAGACGTTGAACACGTATTTCGCGCGGTACATGCTGTCGTACGTGTTCAGGCCCGCATGGTCGCAAAAGATGTCCTCGCTGGGAACGCCCGCCTCCACGGCATAGCGCTTCATGTTCATGACCTCGTCGTACGTATCGTCGCTCTCGTCGTCGCCGCTCATGATGATCTTCGGAGCCACGCCCGCCTTGTACAGCTCGATTGCGACGTCGAGCCTGTCCTGCAGAATCGTGGACGGCTCGCCATTGGGTTGCACGGCAGCCCCCAGCACGAAGATGCAATCGTAGGAGGCCTTGCCCGAATCGACGGACGCTTCCACGGCGCTGACGTCTTGCAGCTTCCCCACCTGGGTAACGTACTCCCAGGCGTTCGGCACGAGAAAAACGGCGAGCGCCACCGCGATGATGGCGCCCACGCATTTGAAGATGAAAGAGATAACCCGCAGCACTTATTTTACGACCACGTTCACCAAGCGACCGGGGATGACGATGGCCTTAACGACGTTCTTGCCGTCAAGATGCGAGGCAATGGCGGCCAGGGCCTGCTCGCGGATGGCGTCTTCCGATTCGGAAGCGGACACGGTGACGCGTGCGCGCACCTTGCCGTTCACCTGCACGGCAAGCTCGACCTCATCGGCCTTGGCGGCTTCGGGATCGAACGTGGGCCACTCGGCACGATGCACCGAGCCCTCGTTGCCCAACGCCGACTGCCACAGCTCGTCGGCCCAGTGCGGGGCAACGGGCGCAAGCAGGCGCACGAGCACGCTGGCCACTTCGGCAGAAAGCTCGGCGTATTCGGCAGCGCGCTGCTCTGCGTTGGTTACGCGCAGGAATGCGCCAGTGGCGTTCGAGAGCTCCATGATGGCGGCGATTGCCGTGTTGAAGTTCGTGCGGTCGAAGTCTTCGGTGACCTTGCCCGTAACGCGATGACGTTCGCGCAGGAGCGTCTTGGCGGCATCGGCGGGAGCAGGGGCCTTCCTATCGGCATGCGCCTCGGGGTCGAACAGCGTTTCCTCGCCCGCAATGCCCAGCAGGTCGTGAACCTGACGCCATACGCGCACCAGGAAGCGGTACACGCCGGCCAGGCCGTCCTCGTTCCAGAGCAGCTCCTTCTCGGGCGGAGCCATGAACAGGATGTACGCACGCACGGCGTCGGCGCCGTAGCGTTCGATCATGGTTTCGGGGGCAATGACGTTGCCCTTGCTCTTGCTCATGACGTCGCCATGCTCGTCGAGCACCATGCCCTGGCAGAGCAGGTTCGTGAAGGGCTCATCGAAGGAGAGCAGGCCGCAGTCGCGCAGCACCTTCGTGTAGAAGCGACTGTAGAGCAGATGCAAGATGGCATGCTCGATGCCGCCAATGTACTGGTCGACGGGCATCCAGCGGTTCGCCTTGACGGACTCGAACGGTGCCTCCTGGTTGTGCGGGTCGGTGTAGCGCATGTAATACCAGCTGCTGCAGGTAAACGTGTCCATCGTGTCGGTTTCGCGCTTGGCGGGACCGCCGCACTTCGGGCACGTGCACGAGCAGAACTCCTCGTGAGACGCGAGCGTTTCGCCGGCCGCGAGGTCGATGTCCTTCGGCAGGAGCACCGGAAGGTCCTCTTCGGGAACGGGCACGACGCCGCACTCCGGGCAGTGGATGGCGGGAATGGGGTTGCCCCAGTAACGCTGGCGGGAGATGAGCCAATCGCGCAGGCGAAACTCGACCTTGCGCTTGCCGCGGCCGGCTTCCTCGAGGGCGGCTACGATGGCTGCTTCGCCTTCGGAATGCTTGCCGCCGCGCATGCCCGTGTAGGGGCCGCTCTGCACGAGCGTGCCCTCCGCGTCCATGGCCTCTTCCCACGGCACTTCGGTGACAACGCGGTTCTGCTCGCCGGAAAGCTGCTCCATCAGGGGATCATCGTCGCCCAGGATGATGGGCACGATGGGCAGATGGTACTTGCGGGCGAACTCGAAGTCGCGCTGGTCGCCGCAGGGAACGGCCATTACGGCGCCGGTGCCGTAATCGGCGACTACGTAGTCGGCCACCCAGACGGGCACTTTCTCGCCGTTGATGGGGTTCACCACGTAGCGACCGGTGAACTCGCCATGCTTTTCATGGTCGCCCTGGGCGCGCTGTACCGCGGTGACCTTCTTGGAGGCTTCCACGAGGTCCATAACGGGCTTTTCGTATTCCGTGCCGGCAACGAGTTCGGCAACGCGGGGATATTCCGGGGCAAGCACGAAGAAGCTGCAGCCGAACAGCGTGTCGGCGCGCGTGGTGAAAACCGTGATGAGGTCGTCGGTTTCGTTGCCGTCGGCATCGCAGAGCGCGAACTGAACTTCCGCGCCTTCGCTGCGGCCAATCCAGTTTGCCTGCTGCTGCTTTACGCGCTCGGGCCAACCCTCGAGCTGATCGAGGTCGTCGAGCAGCTCCTGGGCGTAATCGGTGATCTTGAAGTACCACTGCGTGAGGTCGCGCTTTTCCACTTCGCTATCGCAACGCCAGCAGCGGCCCTCGATGACCTGCTCGTTGGCAAGAACGGTCTTGCAATCGGGGCACCAGTTCACCGGGGAGTTGCGGCGCTCGACAAGGCCGCGCTTCCAGAACTGCTCGAAGATCCACTGGCCCCAGCGGTAGTATTCGGGGTCGCACGCAACGACGGTGCGGTCCCAGTCGTAGCTGAAGCCCATGCGCTTGAAGCTGGCCTTCTGCGTTTCGATGTTGGCATGCGTCCAGGTGGCAGGGTGGGAATTGCGCTTGATGGCGGCGTTTTCGGCGGGAAGGCCGAAGGCGTCCCAGCCCATGGGATGGAGCACGTCGAAGCCGCGCATGCGGTTGTAGCGAGCCACGACGTCGCCGATGGAATAGTTGCGCACATGGCCCATGTGGATGTCGCCCGAAGGATAGGGGAACATCTCGAGGACGTACTTCTTGGGCTTGTCGGCGTTCTCGGCTACCTTATCGAGCTCGGCATCGCTCCAGGCTTGCTGCAGACGAGGCTCGATTTCGCGCGGATTGTATTCCTTCATGTGCATTCCTTCGTGCATCTTGTCGATAGTTTTCCCAATTATACGCATGTTTGCAGCACTTGGGCGCCCTACCCCGAAACCTCCAACCGAAGTCAGACAGTACGCAAAAGCGCCCGGCCCTGCAGAGACCGGACGCTTTCGCTTTCATGGCAGCCAACGCCTGGGAGGGGGACAGCGCGGCTATGCGAGAGTATTTACTTGTTGGCGGCGTGCTTGCCCGCGACGCGGCCACTCGTCATGGCGTTGCCCATATTGTTGCCAGCGCTAGGGCAGTTGTAGGCGTTGCCGTAGCGCTCGCCCATGGTGTTGCCCACGGCGTACAGGCCTTCGATGACATCACTCTTGTCAGCCTTGAGCACCTGGTAGTTGCCGTTCACGCACAGACCGGCAAGGGTGTTCAGGCCGGGACCGTACAGCGAGGGCGTGCCCTGGATTGCGACGTAGAAGGGACCCTGCTCGATTGGCAGCATGACGTCGGAGGGTTTGCCGTAATCGGTATCGGCACCCGCAGCGCACAGCTCGTTGTAGCGCTCGAGGGATTCGAGGGCGTTCGTCAGCGCCTCGCCGGCAAGGCCAGCGTTCTTCAGGGCCTCTTCGGCCGTGGCGCCCACGTACACGTCGTTGTACATGGCGCTCGTGCGGTTGGCGATTTCAAGGCCACGCACGTTCACCACGCCAGCCGAGACGTCGGCGTTCTTCATGGCCTGGTCGAATTCCTCGACGCCCTCGGGGAAGCCCCAGTTAGGAGCGCCATGGTCGAGGCCGGCGCGCTGAATGTAGTTCATGTAGTTGGCATCCATGATGGCGAAGTTGCCCTGCATGGCAGCGTCGGCGTCGATGGGCTGGCGCACGGACTGAGCCAGCACCAGACCGGCGAACGCCTCGTTCATGAAGCGCTTGCCCTTGCAGTTCAGCCACAGGCAGGGCGTGGAGCCCCAGGGGCCGAACGAAATCAGCGGAGCATTGCCGGCAACCGGACGAGGGTGGCTTTCGATGGCGCCACCAGCCCAGCAACCCAGCTTGTGGCCGCTGCCATCGCAGTCAGTCATGCCAATGAGGTCGGTCTTCTCGACGCCATGACGCATGGCGTTTTCAGCGCACTCACTGCAAAGCTCCCACACCATCTCGTAGTTGGCGCCGAAGTCGCCCGTCGCCAGGATGACGCCCTTGGTGGCGTTGAACTGAACGTAGCTGCTGCCGCTCTTGGCGATTACGCCCGTCACCGCGCCGGATTCGTCCTGCACAAGCTTGGAAGCGGTGAGGCCGCAGTTCCATTCGGCACCCAGGTCTTCGGCAGCCTCGCGGCTGTACCATTCGATTTCGGCGAGACGACTGATGCCCGTGAGCTGGCGCTTGCCAACCGGCTGCTCATTTTCGGTGCCGATGGTCTGCACGGTGCTGGCCCACATCTTGTAGCCAGCGATTTCAACGGGGTAGGACGCTCCATCGGGCTTGTTATATGCAGTCTGCACGATGCACTGACCGCCTTCGCGGTCGAAGATGGAGCTCGTGGAGGGGACGATGCTCACCAGGTTGTCCATCATCTCGCCCGAGTTATACACGTACGCGCGAATGACATCTGTGTTGCAGCGGCCGTTCGCGCGGCGAACGTACTCGTTCACGACCTCTTCCAGGTCATACGGGCCAAAGCCCCAGCTCTTCAGCAGCTCACTGTTGTAGCTGCAGATGTCGTCGCCGCGGTAGACGATTTCGCCATCGTTGTGCTTTTCCACGACGGCAACGCTCGCGCCCAGCTGGGCCGCAGCCAGAGCGGCCTGCGTACCGGAATGACCGCCGCCCACGACCACGACGTCGTAGGTTTTCGTCTCGCTGATTTCGCTACTGGCGATTTCAGGGGCGCTGCCCAGCCAGTCGCTGTCGCACATGTAGTAGTCGGGGCGCGTAGCCTGCGCGGCGCTCGCCGTGCTGGCCTTGGTCTTGGGCGCGCAGCCCGCCATGCCAGCAGCCGCAGCGGCCATTACGCCGGCGCCAGCGGCACCCTTCAGAAAGTTACGACGTGAAAGAGCCATAGTTCCCTCCGTAGATCTTCGAACTTGGAATGCCCGCATCAACCGATTCCAGCGGGCCGTTGACTCCATCATGGCGCGCCCGAAACGCACCCTCCATCCGCAAAAGCGTTGATTTCAGGCCCCGAAAACAGGCGGAAACGCCCTCAACGCTTTTACGTATATTTACGAAAAGGCCAGGTCAGCGGTGACCGACTTGTCGCGATTGCCCAATCGGACGATAATGAGGGCCTGGGTATGCTAACCTCCCCCACGGAGAGGACGCATTGTGGTTGAAACCAAAACACGCGCTCGGTCGGCGCACGCTTCACATATCTGCATCGTTTGCGGCATCGCGGCGTTCATCGCCTCGCTGCCCATCTATTCCCCCGCCATCCTTCCGTTCCAGCGACTGCCCGGAACCGGGGCCTTCGTGGGGTCATTCGCGCTTATTCTGCTTGCAAGCACGTTCGTCTTGGCTGCCACGATTGCCCTTCTGGCGCTACGCGGGCGCTGCATCCCCGACGCATTCGCACGCCCCCTTGGAGCGTGCCTCTATATCGTGGGAGCCGCCGCGTTCATAGGCTCGAGCGCATTCGCAGAGCTACCCGAAAGCGCCATCGCGTTCACAAGCGCCTCATCGGCGGCTATCTGCGGGCTGGGATGCACGCTCATGTGCCTCACCTGGGGACGCATCATGAAGCGCCTGGCCCTGAAGCAGGCACTCACGTTCATCGCGCTGGCCTCGGCACTTTCAGTTGCACTGCACGCACTGGAATTCTACCTGCCCATCGGAGTGGGCATCGCGCTGTTCATGCTATGCGCCATCGCCTGTGCAGTACTGCCCTTCCCAATAGGAACGGCCGAACCAAGCGAGCCCACGCCCCTTTCGGCGCATCTGCCCTCGCTTGCGCGCGTGGCGGCCACGCCAGCGCTGGGCCTGGCGCTCTGCGCGTTCATCACAGGCGCTATGCGCTCGGTCTTCATGGACATGTACGCCACGTATACCATCGGCGCAATCATCGCCTCCGCCATCGTGCTCGCATGCGTGGCGCTTACGCGCAGCATGCCCCTCATTCGCATGCTCTACCAGCGCGTCATTCCCCTCATCGTGGTAAGCACGCTTGCGATATTCAGCGTCACACTCGCCACCATGGGAGGATCGCAGCTGAACGCGGTCATGACCATGACGCTCTACATGTTCGTGGCCATCCTCACCATCGGCATCCTCTGCGCCATCGCGCACGCTGGAGAATTCCCTAGCGACACTATCTTTCTGCTGGGCCTTTCGTTCTTCGCCATCGCCTCCCTTCTGGGCATTTGCGCTGGCGACCTTATCGGCAACGAAAACATGACAACGCTGGCCATCGTCGTAACGGCACTCTACGCCGTCGTGGCCGTGCGCGCGCAAGGGGCATTCGACATGGCAGACGCGCAGCAAGAAGAAACACCCCAAGACGGAGCCGGAGAAACGGCAAGCGACCAACGGGAAGACGTGCAGCATACGCACTACGAGCACGTCGACCGCATCGCGCAGGAGCACAAGCTCACGCGCCGCGAGACCGAGATCCTGCATTACCTTGCCGAAGGACACACAGGTGCCTACATCGCCAAGGTGCTTTTCATCAGCCCCAATACGGCGCGCACCCACATCCATAACATCTATCGCAAGCTCGGCGCCACCAACCGCGAGGACATCCTGCACCTCACGAGGTAGCCCGAAGCGCTTAGGCACACACAACCCATACGCCCACAACAACAAAGCGGCCCGCAAGGCATCCTTGCAGGCCGCTTGATCATGCTATGAAGCGCAACCGCTTACGCGTTGGTGGCGTAGGGGCTCTTGTCCTTCTGCAGAACGTCGTGCGCGCCGCCTTCCACGATACTCGTGGCGCTGACGACGGTGAGCTTCGCCTTGTCCTGGAATTCGGGGATGGTAAGCGCACCGCAGTTGCACATCGTGCTCTTTACCTTGGAAAGCGTGACGTTCACGTTGTCCTTCAGGCTGCCGGCGTAGGGGACGTAGCTGTCGACGCCCTCTTCGAAGGTCATGCCCTTCTTGTTGCCGCCCAGGTCGTAGCGCTGCCAGTTGCGAGCGCGGGCAGAACCCTCGCCCCAGTATTCCTTCATGTAGCTGCCATTGACCATGACGCGGTTGTTGGGAGCCTCGTCGAAGCGGGCGAAGTAACGACCCAGCATGACGAAGTCGGCGCCCATGGCCAGGGCCAGCGTGATGTGCGTGTCGTACACGATGCCGCCGTCGGAGCAGATGGGGATGTAGATGCCCGTCTCCTCGAAGTACTCGTCGCGAGCCTTAGCGACTTCGATGGTAGCCGTAGCCTGGCCACGACCGATGCCCTTCTGCTCACGCGTGATGCAGATGGAACCGCCGCCGATGCCGATCTTGATGAAGTCGGCGCCAGCTTCGGCCAGGAAGCGGAAGCCCTCGCGGTCGACGACGTTGCCAGCGCCAACCTTCACGCTGTCGCCATAGTGGTCGCGGATCCACTTGAGGGTGAGGGCCTGCCACTCCGAGAAGCCCTCGGAGCTATCGATGCAGAGGCAGTCGACGCCAGCCTCGACCAGGGCGGGAACGCGCTCGGCGTAGTCGCGCGTGTTGATGCCAGCACCCACCATGTAGCGCTTATGGGCATCGAGCATTTCGTTGGGATTGCTCTTGTGGGAGTCGTAGTCCTTGCGGAACACCATGTAGACCAGGTTGTCGTCTTCGTCGACGATGGGCAGCGAGTTGAGCTTGTTGTCCCAGATGATGTCGTTGGCCTTCTTCAGCGTGGTGTCGACGGGGGCAACGATGAGCTTCTCGCGCGGGGTCATGAAGTCGCGCACGACCTCGCTCATGTCCATACGGGAAAGGCGGTAATCGCGCTCGGTTACAACGCCGAGCAGCTTGCCGTGGCCCGTGCCGTCGGACGTGACGGGCATCGTGGAATGGCCCGTCTGCTCCTTGAGGGCCACCACATCGGCAAGGGTCATATCGGGGGAAAGGTTGGAATCGCTCGTTACGAAGCCGGCCTTGTAATCCTTGACGCGAGCCACCATGGCGGCTTCGTCTTCGATGGTCTGGCTGCCGTAGATGAAGCTCATGCCGCCTTCGGTTGCCAGGGCAACGCTCATGCCGTCGTCGGAAACGGCCTGCATGATGGCGGAAACCATGGGGATGTTCAGGCTGATGGCGGGCTCTTCGCCCTTCTTGAACTTAACGAGCGGCGTCTTCAGGCTCACGTTTTCGGGACGATTCTCGGACGATGAGTAACCGGGAACGAGCAGGTACTCATTGAAAGTACGAGAAGGTTCTTCGAAGATGTAGGCCATGGAGCATCCCTTTCGCCGAAAATTTCGCTTAATTGGCTCATTATAACGAGGCGCGCGATTATCGATACGGTAGGTAGCCATTCATCACGCGTTCTCTATGCCCCGTTTGCACGCCCCTTGCGGCCATGGCGCGGCGCTGTGGGCCAAAACGACGCCCCTCCATCAAGAATCACACATAGCACCAGGGGGAACGCGATTATGCACGGCAGGTAGTAGCGCAGCATGACGCAGGGCCCCAGCGCATACGTGAGAAGCAGGGCCACGAGCAGAGCGAGCGGGACACGCAGGCGAGTGCGCGCCATGCACGCGCGAACCCCGGCGATAAGCACGCACCATACGTAGAACGGCACCGACACGAGCCATGCCGTAAGCGGATTCGACTGCAACACGTTATAGCGCGATATGCTCCACAGCCAGTCGTAGAGCCATGGAATCTTGGAATCATGCTGGCCGGGAGCCTCTACCATGCACGCGAACAGCGAGGTTTCGGTTTCGTCGTAGCCCATGGCATGCCCCAGGGCGTCGTTGTTGTACGCGTCGATCGTAGAGAACGGATACCACGATTCATAGGTAAGATGCAGCCAGGCATCCACCAATTCCCTGGGATACTTCACGGCCAGGGGCAGATATTCGCTATAGAAGCGAACGGGATCGGGCTCCAGCATGAGCACCGTCATGAACGCGCCACGCGACGCATCGGTGATAACGGGCACGTTACGTTCGAGCGACGCACGCGAATCGTCGATTTGCTGCTGCGTTGCCGAGTTCGCAAGCGCAAGAATGGCTTCCCTATCCTCCTCGGTCACGCGGTCGCTGTTCCAAATGAACGCGAGATGCTGCGTGGGAACCGAGCTCATGGACAGGTACGTGGGGTTTGGATCGACATCCGCAGAAAGGGCGCGCGCAACGGGCCCGCCCACTATGCCCGACACGACGAGCGCAACCGCCAGGCCAACGGCGTAGGCGCGCCACCGATGGCGCAGCAAGATAACCACGAACGGAAGGCCCGCCAGCAGGGCGAACGATACGTTATTGCGCAGGAGGCAGCAAAGCGCTTCCAACACGATGAGCGGAACCCACGCGCGCCACCCCTCACCAGGCGCAACAAGGCACTTGAGCATGAGCACGAACGCGAGCGCAAAGCACAGGTCCTTCCCGCTTCCCCACGCGAAGCACGGAATAATCGGGTTGAACGCGAAAAACGCGAAGGAGAGCACGGCGAGAATGCCCCCGTACGACTTCCCCGCCCAAAGCACGATGCGGGAAAGCACGCCCGCGGCAACGACTCCGCACGTAAAGCAGATGATGGCAATGGCCGCATTCGAAGAAAGCCCCACCGCCGCGGTAGCGCGGAAGACCATCGCGGTGCACCACACCCAGAAAAAGGGCTGATTGGGATTGTACGTGCCCTGCTGGACGTATTCAGCAACCGCATCGGTGTCGTAGCAGTAGAACCCGGGCCACGCCGCCAGGAAAACGGGAAGCCAGCAGAGAAGCAAGAGCGCCCAGAGCGCGGGCCACGCGAAGCGCTTCCGCATGAGGGATTCCACAACGCGCGCCACGCGCGTTTCGCGGAAGAAGCGCCGCGACGAAACTGCCGCGCAAATACGCCATATTCCCAGATAGACAACGAAGAAGAGAGCCGCCAAAGCCACGAAGGCCACAGCGAAGAGCGCGACGTCGAACGCACCCGCAGTGGCGATGTAGTCATGCGACACCGCATACCCAGCCACGACGAAGAACGAGCAGAGCGCGGCGATAACGCCCGTCGCGAAACGACTTCCCCGCTCGCGCGGGAGCACGGTATGGCTATGTTCGGATAATCCCCTTGGCATGCCGTCCATCATACACTACGCCACAACCCGCCATGCGCCCACGTGCACCGGGCGAACGAGCGCATGAAAAAAAGGCGGCTGGCACTAAGCATGCCAGCCGCCCATTCGTTGCGTTTGGGTTACGCGCCGTACGTGACGCGTGCGCCCTGCGGGGTGTCCTCGATGGTGAAGCCCAGGCCAGTAAGGCCATCGCGCACCTGGTCGGCCAGCGCGAAATCGCGGTTCTTGCGCGCTTCGGCACGCGCCTCGAGCAAAACGTCGACCGCCTGCTTCGGATTGGAACCCGTGTAGCCGGTGAGCTCGCGGGAAAGGTCGACCACTTCCTGGGGGTACTCGCAGGCTTCCTCATCCTGCTCGAGCATGATGCCCAGGACGCTCATGAGCTCGACGAGCACCGCATGCGCGTTGCGCAGGATGGGCACGTCGCTCAGCGAGCAGGTCTTATCGCCCAGGGCGGTGTTCAACTCGCCCACGAACGCGAACAGCACGCCCAGCGCACCGGCGGTGTTGAAGTCGTCGTCCATGGTGACGATGAACTCGTTGCGCATTTCCTTCGTGCGCTTCAGGATGGTGCGCGTGTCGAGCGGGCTGGGAATGTCCTGCGCGTTCGACATCGCCCAATCGAGGCGCGCCACCAGGCCGGAGATGCGCTCGAGAGCCGCTTCGGCCTCGTCGAGGCGATCCTGCGAGAAATCGAGGGGGCTGCGATAGTGCGTCTGCAGCATGAGCATGCGCAGCACATCGGGCTTCGTGGTAGCCAGCACGTCGCGCAGCAACAGGAAGTTGCCGAGCGACTTGCTCATCTTCTCGGAATTGATGCGCAGCATGCCGCTGTGCATCCAGTAGTTGCAGAACGGCTCGCCATAGCCGGCCTCGCTCTGCGCCGTTTCGTTTTCATGATGCGGGAATACCAGGTCGGCGCCGCCACCGTGAATGTCGAGCGGCAGACCCAGGTACTTCTTGGACATGGCCGAGCACTCGATGTGCCAGCCCGGGCGGCCGGGGCCCCAGGGCGAATCCCATGCGGGCTCGCCGGGTTTCGCGGCCTTCCAAACGGCGAAGTCGAGCGAATCGCGCTTGCGGTCGCCAATGCCCTCGGTGCGCAGGTCGCGATGGCCGCTTTCCAGCTCGTCGACATCGCGGCCGGACAAGGCGCCATACGCTTCCCAGCTGCGTACGCTGAAGTACACGTCGCCTTCCGCCTCGTATGCGCAGCCAGCGTCGATGAGCTTCTGCACGAGGTCGATCATCGCGGGGATTTCCTCGGTGGCCTTCGGGCGGATATCGGGGTCGAGCACGCCCATCGCATGCATGTCGTCGATGAACGCCTGGGTGTATTCCTGGGCGACTTCGGCGGCACTGCGGCCCTCTTCGTTGGCCTTGTTGATGATCTTATCGTCGACATCGGTGATGTTCTGCACGAAGGTCACGTCGAAGCCACGCCACGACAGGTAGCGGCGAATGGTGTCGAAGCTGATGAACGTGCGGGCATTGCCGATGTGAATATAGTTGTACACGGTGGGACCGCACACATACATGCGCACATGTCCCTCCTCCACCGGCTTGAATTCTTCCTTGCGGCGCGTCTGCGAGTTATAGAGCTTGATCATGACCAGCCTTTCGATTGCGTGAGTATGCAATTATATTCGATTATTTGGACGAGACATATTCGATTATCGGAATGAGACCAGCGCTTACTTACATCGATAGAGCAACGCAACTGCCTGCGTGGTCATTCCCTCTTCTCGCCCTTCAAAGCCCAAACGCTCGGTCGTCGTGGCCT